>JBGTDP010000294.1:0-10014 GCA_041748255.1 Thermosynechococcaceae cyanobacterium
CAATCAGGCTGTCGATCAATGGGAAACCTTTTGGCAGCAGCTCTGGGGTGAGCAAGAAACTTCTGAGAATGGTAATGGCTTAGTCGGTGCTTTACAGTCTGCCCATCCCAGTCAGCCTCAACCGGATCAGCTCACCCCAAAGCTAGAGGAATTAATTGACCAAACCAGCAAACGCCAGGCTCAGCAGCAAGATGAAGCAAAACAAAAGGTGGCGGAAACCGCTGCCTGGTGGTTATTTGGGACAGCATTTTTCTCTGCTGCCGCTTCAGTTGTGGCTGGGGCGATCGCCGTCAGGGGAAATTTATTCTAGGCAAGATTCAGGAACCCTACCTGGCTCCGGATGGCGGTAAAGCTGATTAGAGAATCAGTTCTAGGAAGGTCGAGGCATTAGCTCCACCGCATCCCGGTGGTCAGTGGCCTGCAAGAATACCTTGACCTGTTCCTCGCGGGCGGTGGGCAGCACCTTGCCAATAAAGTCGGGATGAATTGGGAGTTGCCGATGGCCTCGATCAATTAACACAACCAGCCAGATTGCCTCGGGTCTGCCGTAGTCATGCACGGCATTGAGGGCAGCGCGAATCGTTCGGCCACTGTAAATTACATCGTCAACCAGAACGACAATCTTGCCGGATAAATCCGCGGGGAAATGGGTTCTCGCAGGCGTGCGCACCCCAATTTTGTCAAGATCATCCCGGTAGAAAGTAATATCCAAAGCTCCTACGGGGACTTGCACCTGTTCAAGCAGTTGAATTTGTTCTGCCAGCAGGTTTGCTAGGGGAACCCCCCGGGTGTAAAGTCCAAGCAATACTAACCGCGATAAATCCCGCGACTTTTCCACAATCTGAGAGGCTAGCCGGGTCAAAGTACGGCGCATTTCGGCTGCGGATAAAATTTCTACCATCTCTGGAGGCATAGGGAACCCATCTGGAAAAACCGATGCCATCATTGTTTCACACCTGCCTTTAAATCAGTGATGCTTTAGTTCCCCGAATAACAGCGGCTACCGGAAAAAGTTGTTCAAACTCTGCATGGATCTATCCCTGGAAGCGAACACTAAAAAAAGTGCCTTCAGTTAAGGGCCAACCAGCGAGACACCGTTGCCCTGATATTGACTGAAGTGCCTGTCAATTTAAGAGGGTATCCAGATGCTTGCCTACCAAACTTACATCACCCTTGTCTGTGGATTGGCTTTGCTCCTGGGGCTAGCCATGCTGATTGAAGCGATCGCCAGCGCCCAAGCCGACTCAGCCCAGCTCTCAACCTCAGAAGCGCCTGAACCATCAAAACTGGATCAATTTGATCCGGCCTTACTGCTGTCTAAGTCCGGCAAGCCCTTGGCGGGCACTGCTCTGCAAAACCGCTTAGAGGCCCTGGTTAGACGGCAGCAAGAGGGCAGACAGCTCACGGACTCCAGATAGCTAACATCCCCACTGCTAAAAGCAACCACAGCAAGAAACTCAATCGCGTCAAGCCCAATGCTTGCTGAATCTGCTCTTGGGTGATTGGGGTCGTGGGTTCCCCTAATTTTGGCTTGGGTTTGGCCACCTCCTGATACCAGTTTGTTCCCCCTAACTGCACCCCTAGTGCTGCGGCGTAGGCACATTCACTCCAGCCTGAGTTGGGGCTAGGGTCTTGGTTTGCATCTCGCTGACATAGCCGCCAGACCTGACCCGGTCTGCGGCACAGTAGCGCCAGGGTGAGCACCTGTAACCGGCAGGGCAGCCAAGTCAGACAATCATCCATGCGAGCACTAAACCATCCCAAGTCAGTGTAGGGTTGCCGACGATACCCAATCATGGAATCTAACGTGCTAGCAGCTTTGTAGGCCAAGGCCAGGGGAACACTGCCCAGGGGCGTGAACGCGCCGACCAGGGCGTAGAACAAAGGGGCCATCACCCCATCCACGGAATTCTCGGCAACGGTCTCTAGGACCGCCCGCAGGATCTCAGGCTCGGAAAGCTGATCAGTATCCCGACCCACATAAAGACTGAGTTTGGCCCGAGCCGCTTCCAAGTTCCCAGATTCAAGAGGGGCTTGAACATCCTCGGCTGCAGCTCGCAGACTGCGCCCAGCAAAGCAGCTGGCGAGCAAGACAACCTCTATCCCCACCCCGACCCAGAAATTCAGACACCCGCCGATCCAAACTAAGAGCCACCCAATCCCGGCACTTCCCCCCACTAGCCCCAGACCTAGAAAAATTCCAGCTACTCGTTGACCCAAGGGGGCTTTAATCTGCCGAGCCCAGCGGCAACATGACTGAATCAACCAACCCATAACCTGAACCGGATGTAACCATCCTTTGGGATCTGCCAAGCAAAAATCCAACACTGCTGCCAGGACTAAAATCCCACTGGGCCTAAACCACAAAATTAGTTTCTTCTCCTTGGGCCTGCCAACTGCGGACATCGAAATATAGATCTTCTAAGGAAATGCTATAAAGTGCTTGTTTAAGTTTTTGATCCAGCCGTTTCCACAGGGCTAAGGTCACCCAGTCCTCTGCTTGGGCTGCACTTGGTTGCAGGGCAAATAGGGATTGCGAAGCTTCCCCCACCGCTGCTAAGATTTGGCCTAAAGAAATCTCAGCCGGCGATCGCGCCAACTGGTAGCCCCCCTGGGAGCCCCGTACCGAGTGGACTAAACCAGATCGGCGCAGCTCAATCAGCAGCTTCTCTAGATAAGGGGCGGGCAGATCTTGACGGCGGGCGATCGCACTTACCGAGGTGGGACCGTAGTGAGGCTGCAAGCTTAGATCTAGTAAAGCTTTAACACTGTAATGTCCTCGGGTGGTCAGCTTCATTGGCAACCGAAATAGAGTAGGTTAAAAGGAGCATCAACCTCCTTACCCTCAGCATGACCCAAAAACTGCAAGACGTTCAAGCCGCAGCCGGGGCTATTTTTGAGTCAACCGTTCCCCTCAGCTTTGGCAATGATTTGCAGGCATTGCCAGCAGCCCAGTCAGGCGTGGCCCTGTACGATCGCTCTGATTGGGGGCGAATTGAAGTCTCAGACCAGGAGCGGCTGGCCTTTCTGCACAACCAGAGCACTAACGATTTCAAACGACTGCAGCCTGGGCAAGGCTGTGAGACTGTCTTTGTTACCTCTACGGCGCGGACAATTGATTTAGCCACGGCCTATGTGACTCAAGAGGCCGTCATCCTTCTGGTTTCCCCCAGCCGCCGCCAACAACTGCTGCAATGGCTAGATCGCTATATCTTTTTTGGCAACCAGGTGAAGCTTACAGACATTAGCGATCGCACCTGCTGCTTTAGCCTGATTGGGCCTGCTAGCAGCAGCCTGTTGCAGACCTTTGGTGTCCCCAACCTAGAAGCTCCGGCAGGCAGCCACAGCTTAGTTGAAATTGCCGGTATCCCTGTGCGCGTTGCCGTAGGCAGTGGCTTACCCAACCCCGGTTACACCCTGATCGCTGAGGCAACCTCAGCCGCCCAACTCTGGCAGCACCTGTTCCAGGCGGGGGCAGTTCCCCTGGGGGAAACTACCTGGGAGCAACTGCGGATTGAGCAGGGTCGCCCAAAGCCAGATCATGAGCTAACCGAAGACTACAACCCTCTAGAAGCTGGGTTATGGCAAACGATTTCCTTTGACAAGGGCTGCTATATAGGCCAAGAAACCATTGCTCGGTTGAATACATACCAAGGGGTTAAGCAACAGCTTTGGGGGATTAAACTTGCTGCTGCTGCTGAGCCAGGAACGCCCCTGACCGCTGAGGATAAAAAGGTGGGAGTGCTCACCAGTGTGGTGCAAACCAATAACGGGTCTGTGGGTCTGGCCTATGCCCGCACCAAAGCCGGTGGCCCCGGACTCAAGGTTGCGGTGGGGGACACCGAGGGAGAACTGGTGGCGGTGCCTTTTCTCACCCATTCCCAGGGATAAACTTGAGTTAGAAATTCTCTAGTGCTTTAGCGGCAACCTTTTGGGATAGCTAAAGTCAACCAGCGGTTGATCCCGCTAGGGTAGGGGTGATTTCCTCGTAGCCATGATTTTAGAAGATCGCGATCGCAAACAAACCAGGGTAAATGCTTCCCCCTATGAGTGGGGTTGGTTTGACTGGGTTTGCCTTTGGTACCCGCCGGGTTGGTTGATTTTGTTTAATCGCCACTGGCAGCATTATCATCCGGACCCCGATGGTTGGATTTGGCCGGAGTATATGTTGTTTTTGATTCCAGGGGGGTTTTATCTAGCCCTGCTACTGCGCTGGCTGCGCTTGGGGTGTCGCCTGCCGCGCAAATCAGAGGTTAGCTTTGACCCTGCCTATCAAGACGCCCTTCGGGACGAAATTTTGGCGATTTTGGTCAAACATTACTTTCGGGCTGAATTGCATCAATTAGAAAATCTGCCTGATCAAGGGCCACTGATGATTGCCATGAACCATGCTGGGATGTCCTTTCCCTGGGATTTTTTGGGTTTGGCGACGCTTTTGGGACTTAATCGAGGCTGGATTGTGCAGCCCTTGGCGGATGTGTCTTTATTTGAGCATCCCTGGGTGATGTGGTGGCTACCCCCAGAATGGTCTGAGGCCCTCGGTGGTGTGCAGGCCCAATCAGAGAGCTTTGAAGCGGCGATCGCCCAAGATACGTCAGATGCTTTCGCCCCTAACTTAGTTTTGCTCTATGCCCCAGAAGGCTTGCGCGGCCCCCGCAAAGGCTGGGGTCGGCGCTATCAGCTAGAGACCTTTCATCCCAGCTTTATTCGCCTCAGCGATCGCTATCAAATGCCGGTTCTGCCGGTTGTTTGCCAGGGGAATGAATCGCTTCACCCTTGGGCCTGGCATTTTCAAGCCCTAGCCAAACGCCTTGGGTTGCCGTTTCTGCCCCTGTCGCCGCTGATGCTGGTCTTTCTGCTGTTTCCTTCTATGGGGGTCTGGGCCAGGCGATCTAAACTCAACTACTTTATTCAGCCCCTCCACCCGCCTTCAGACCTGGGGCCAGATCCATCCCGCTCCCTGGCCTACGACCAGGCTGCCGCCCTGCGGCAGCAACTGCAAACTAAGATTGATCAACTGCTCAGCAGGAATTCATAAGCGGTTACTGGGCAAAAGACGCGCATAGATTCATTTTGCGGTAAGCTAGACAAACTGCTATTTTTAGAATGAACTATAGTGGTGCGAAGCCCAAGCCTCTGGGGCTAAGGGTAACAGGGGGAAGGCTCTGCGGCTGTGTTAACCGCTCAGCCAGTACTTAAGAGCATATTAATTTGGAGTTCATGGGAAAGTCGACTATTGCGATCGCTCATTTAGGGTGTGAAAAAAATCGAATTGATACTGAGCACATGCTGGGGCTGCTGGTGGAGTCAGGCTATCAAGTCGATACCAATGAAGAGCTTGCTGACTATGTGATTGTCAATACCTGCAGCTTTATTGCCGCTGCCCGAGAAGAATCGGTCCGGACCTTGGTGGCCCTAGCCGAAGCAGACAAAAAAATTGTAATTACCGGCTGCATGGCCCAACACTTTCAGGACCAACTGATGGCAGAATTGCCCGAAGCAGTGGCCCTAGTGGGGACAGGTGACTACCACAAAATTGTCAAAGTGATTGAACAGGTAGAAGCCGGGGAGCGGGTGCAGCAGGTTTCGGCTGAGCCGACCTACATTGCCGATGAAACTGTGCCTCGCTACCGCACCACCACCGAAGGAGTGGCCTACCTGCGGGTTGCCGAAGGCTGTGACTATCGCTGTGCCTTTTGTATTATTCCTCACCTGCGGGGCAACCAGCGATCGCGCTCGATTGAGTCAATTGTCGCTGAGGCAGAACGGCTGGCTGCTGAAGGGGTGCAGGAGCTGATCTTGATCTCTCAAATCACCACCAACTATGGTCAAGATCGCTACGGTCGGCCACAATTGACAGAACTAATCCGGGCTTTAGGTAAAGTAGAGATTCCCTGGATTCGGATGCACTATGCCTATCCGACCGGATTGACCCCCGAGATCCTGCAGGCGATTCAAGAAACCAATAATTTTTTGCCCTATCTAGATCTGCCTTTGCAGCACTCCCACCCTGAGGTGCTGCGGGCGATGAATCGTCCCTGGCAGGGCCGGGTCAACGATGCGATCATTGAACGAATTAAGACCGCGCTGCCGGATGCTGTTTTGCGGACGACATTTATTGTCGGGTTTCCAGGGGAAACCGAGGCTCAGTTTGAACATCTGTGCCAGTTTGTCCAGCGCCATGAATTTGATCATGTTGGGGTTTTTACCTTTTCTGCTGAAGAAGGCACCCCTGCCTATTCGCTCCCGGATCAAGTGTCCCCGGAAGTGATGGCCCGACGGCGAGAAACCTTAATGGCCCTGCAGCAGCCGATTTCTCTACGGCAAAATCAAGGCGCCATTGGGCAAGTGGTGCAGGTTTTAGTTGAGCAAGAAAATCCTACCACCGGAGAACGCATTGGACGGTGTGAGCGCTTCTCCCCAGAAGTGGACGGGGTTGTTTACCTTCGGGGAGAGGCCCGCTTAGGAACCCTGGTGCCGGTTTTAATTACCGATGCCGATGCCTACGACTTGCACGGAGAAGTCACGGCTAACCGAGGTCAAAAGCCTTTACTAATGCTGCATTAACTAGATTTTGCCTTCCCTTTCTTTGCTGGCAACGAAGATATTTACTCAAATCACGTCAATACATTTGGAGATTTTATGACCAATTCGTTTCAAGAGCTTGGCCTTTGTGATCATAGGGTACAACTACTCACTAGCCTTGGGTTTACAGAGCCAACTGCAATTCAAGCCCAAGCCATTCCAGCCTTGCTGTCCGGGCGAGATGTTGTGGGCCAAGCCCAAACTGGCACTGGAAAAACCGCTGCCTTTTCTCTGCCGATTTTAGAGCAGATTGCAGTGGATTCAAACGCAGTCCAAGCGCTAATCTTGACGCCAACCCGAGAGTTGGCGATGCAGGTTTCTCAAGCAATTCACAGCTATAAAGAAAATCGACAGCTGCGGGTGCTGCCGGTCTATGGGGGACAGTCAATTGAGCGGCAGATTACTCGCCTGCAACGGGGAAGTCAAATTGTGGTCGGGACCCCAGGACGGGTTTTGGATCTGCTCAGTCGCAAAGCCTTGATCCTAGATCAGTTGCGTTGGTTGGTTTTAGACGAAGCTGATGAAATGTTGAACATGGGCTTTATTAAAGACGTTGAGAAAATCTTGAAACAAGCCCCGGCTGAGCGCCAAACTGCCTTTTTCTCAGCCACGATGGAGCCGCCGGTGCGCAAGTTGGCCCAGAAGTTTTTACACTCTCCTCTGTCTCTGACCGTTGCTCAACCCAAGGCCGCGCCCAACCGGATTGAGCAAATTGCCTATAAAATCCCCCGCGGTTGGAGCAAAGCTAAAACCCTGCATCAGATTTTGGCTTTAGAAGATCCTGAGTCTGCTTTGATTTTTGTCCGTACCCGCCGTGCTGCTGCTGATCTGACCAGCCAACTCCAGGCTGCCGGGCACAGTGTAGATGAATACCATGGCAATCTCAATCAGGTGCAGCGAGAACGACTAATGCAGCGATTTCGCCAGCAACAAGTCCGCTGGGTCGTGGCAACGGATATTGCCGCCCGCGGCTTAGATGTCGAGTCCCTCTCCCATGTGATCAACTACGATCTTCCAGAGAGCGTCGAGAGCTATGTGCACCGGATTGGCCGTACAGGTCGGGCCGGGAAACCGGGGACGGCTGTCTCTTTGGTTCATCCCCTCGATAGCCATAAGATGCGAGCCATTGAGCGCCATGTCCGTCAAGAGGTGCGGGTCTGTCCAACGCCTACCCAGGCTGAGATTGAAGCCCGGCGGCTGAACAGGCTCCAGGACCAGGTTCGGGAAGCCCTGATGGGAGAGCGAATGGCCTCTTTCTTACCCATTGTTGCCGAACTCAATGAGGACTACGATGCCCATGCGATCGCCGCGGCGGCGCTGCAAATGCTCTACGACCAAATCTGTCCGAAGCATCCTGCCCCTAGCACCAGCAGCGATCGCCCCCAGATAAAAGGTTCCGAGGGTCGGCCTAGCAACAAGCGTCGGCCTTCTGTCTCCTCTGGTCGATAGTTTAAAGGTTCAAAAACAGGTAGATCCGTTCAGGAATGATTCCTACTGGTTGGAGCTGTCGTCGGAATAACCGTCGTCAGCATAGCCATCGTCAGAATAACCATCCTGATAGGAATCCCCATCGGAATAGGAGTCTTGATTGTAGGTATTCTCTGGCTCCTGTTTTTCGATGCTGCCTGTGAACATGCTGTTGGGTTTGACGGGTTCAGCCTTAATGCTGCCCTTGCGTCCTTCTAGCTTGGGTACGGGGGGAAATTTCTGGGTAGGTAAATCTGGCACAATCTGCTTCATGAATGCCTGCCAGGTATAGGCAGCGGTGCCACTGCTGCCCCCGGTGGGGTAATTATCATCGTTGCCCAGCCAGACCCCGGCGACTAATTGGGGGATATAGCCTACAAACCACAGATCCCGGTATTCTTCTGAGGTGCCGGTTTTGCCAGCGACAGGCCGCCCCAGTTGCGCCGCTCTACCCGTGCCGCTGTTAACCACATCCTCTAGCATTGAGGTCACGATCGCTGCACTCCCTGGATCGACGACTTTGTTGGTTTGGACTTTAGCGTCGTAGAGAACTTTTCCCTCCCGGTTGAGAACCCGAACAATGCCAAAGGGTTGCGCATGAACCCCCTGGGCTGCCAGGGTGCCGTAGGCGCTGGTCATCTCTAGGAGCGTCACCTCGCCAGACCCTAAAGCCAGGGAATAGTAGGGTTGTAGTTTGGCATCAATTCCCATCTGGTGGGCGAGCTTGATCACTGGGTTAAATCCGACATCAATTAAGGTTTTAACGGCAACCACATTGACAGAATTAGTCAGGGCTTGGCCCATGGACATCCAGCCTTTATACTCTTTGCTGTAGTTTTTGGGTTGGTAGCCATCGACGGTTAAAGGGGCATCTAGATAGCCATCATTGGGAGAAAACCCAGCGGCGATCGCAGCTGTGTAAACAAAAGCTTTAAAGGTGGAACCCGGTTGACGCTCAGCTTGAGTGACCCGGTTAAACTGACTTTGATAAAAGTCAGAGCCACCGACCATGGCTTTAATTTCACCATTGCGGGGGTTAAGGGCTACTAAAGCTGCCTGAGAAAAGCCTTCTGCGGCTCCTTCATAGTAGGTAGCATCCTGAACAGCTTGCTGAGCCGCTTGCTGCCACTTCAGGTTCATGGTCGTCTCGACGGTCAGCCCCCCTGTTTTGATGTCTTTGCCAGAGACAAGGCGCGGTAGCTGCTTTTCAACATAGCTCGTGAAGTAAGGGGCTTTATTATCGAGATGCTGTGGCTGGTGTTGCTCAGTTTCAATTGGCGCTTGACTGGCAGTTTCAGCCTCAGCCGCCGTGATATAGTTGGCACCTTTCATCCGTTGCAGGACCACATTTCGCCGCTGGCGGGCTGCTTCGGGATCATTTAAAGGTGAGTAAGCATTGGGGGCAGCCGGCAGCCCCGCCAAGGTAGCCATTTCTGGTAATGTCAGATCTTGGACAGATTTACCAAAATAAACCCAAGCAGCATCGGCAATCCCATAGGCCCCTTCCCCCAAATAAACCTGGTTGAGATAATTCTCCAGGATCTGCTGCTTACTAAGGTTGCGTTCAATATCTAGGGCAATCACTGCTTCGCGCAACTTACGAGTGAGGCTGCGCTCCTGGTTTAAAAAGGAAATCCGAGCCAGTTGCTGGGTGATCGTGCTCCCCCCCTCCGCGACGCTTGCCGAAATCACATTAGTCACCACGGCTCGGCCAATTCCCTGGGGGTCAATGCCATGGTGCTGATAAAAGCGCCGATCTTCCGTGGCCAAAAAAGCCTCAGCAAGCTGTGGGGGAATTTCTTTGAACTTTAAGGCTTCGCGGGTCGCTGGTCCTGCTTGGTAGAAAATAGCCTTGTCTGCGGACTTAAAAGTAAGGGTTTCTTCTCGCACGGCTGTCACCGCCGCCAGCTTGCCAGAGTTGGGTAAGTTCTGCTCAAAAGAAAACCAAATAATGCCAATGGC
>JBGTDP010000295.1:0-10435 GCA_041748255.1 Thermosynechococcaceae cyanobacterium
CTGCTGATTCAGAGGACTTAGCTGACCTTTGCCCTTAAGCCGAATTTTGCTACCTGGCTTAGCCCCTGGCGGAATCCGAACGGTAATAGTCTCAGCCCCTAACCCTAATTGTTTTTGCACCCCATGAAATGCTTCAGAAAACGTTAGAGGGAGGGCGGCTTCAGTATCGGCATTCCCTTGACCAGGGGGTGATTCAACCCCAGCAAAGAAGTCTGAGAAGCCTCCGAACCCTTCTGTAGGAGCGCTTCTAGAGGAAGTTCGATAGGAAGAATATCCCTGTCTGCTACCGGGTGCGCCGCTAAAGCCGCCCCCAAACTGCCCTAAAAGATCATTGATGAAGTCATCAAAGTTACCGTACTGATCAAAGTCAAAGTCCATCCCAGCACCGGGATAACCTCCTTGACCAACTTGGTTATAGTACTGACCAAATTGATCATATTTCTGACGCTTTTCGGGATCAGAGAGTACCTCGTAGGCCTCGCTCACCTCTTTAAACTTTGCCTCAGCTTGGCGATCGCCGGGGTTCATATCCGGGTGATATTTCCGAGCTAGGCGGCGAAATACCTTTTTGATTTCTGCCTCGCTGTCACTCTTACTGACCCCCAAAATGTTGTAGTAGTCTTTGAAGTCAGTTGCAGGCATCAGCTTATCTCCCAATTGAACAGCGCAATAATCTAGTTGAGTTTCTAAAGTCAGAGATTCAGACCCTTTGAGGGATAGGGTGATGGAATTCTTTCTAGCCCTCAAACTAAAAAAGCCTGATCTGAGAACTACACCCCTAACCCAGATGAAGCTTTCTCTTATAAGATACCTTTCCTTGGCTGAGGGCTGAGACCGTAAACCCTGGGAATGCAGCCCTCGTTAAAGCAATTATCCAACTGAAGGGGGGAATGCTCCTGGTATTAGAGGACAGCTTAGGTGCCCCTCTATGCTCTAAGTCTATCAAAGGCTCAAAGCCCCTCAGGTTCGGTTTCTTGCCACCTTTGACTCTTAATTTCCGTACTTCTAAAAACTTACACAGCAGGAGAAAGCAATGTCGGCATTCCTGTTTACAAAGGGGGTACTACTAAAGCACCCGTAGCAGGCTGGGGATACTATCTATTTCAGTAAAGGCGCGAATTTGGGCCAGCGCCTGATGAAAATTCCCCTCCCGAACATGGTGAGTGACAACCACAATTTCTGCCAAGTCATCTTGAATTCCGGTCTGAACCACTGACTCCAGGCTGACGCCATGATCTCCAAAGCAAGTGCCAAGCTTACCAATCACGCCTGGTTGATCCTGGGTGCTAAACCGAGCATAAAAGCGACTGACCAGTTCGTCCATTGCCGCAACCGGGGTGTAATGCTGATGGCTACAGGCTAAGAGAGGATGGAGCGAGGTTCCGGAGGCACCGGGGGTAAATCCTGGCTTGAGAAAGGCGGCCAGGTTAATCAAGTCGGATACCACCGCACTGGCAGTTGGTCCGGCCCCAGCACCGGGGCCAAAAAACATCACCTGGCCCAAGGGTTCTCCTTCAATCAGGATGGCGTTGTATACATCGTTGACACTGGCCAGAGGGTGGGCCTGGGGGACCAGGGTGGGATGAACCCGAACTTCTAATGCCTTGGGCTCTGGAGATTGAGCATTCCCATTGGTTTGGATTTCAGGGTTTACCTTGGCGATCGCCAGTAATTTAATCACAAACCCCAGCTTCTGGGCATAGGCAATCTCAGCCGCACCGATTTGCCGAATGCCTTCTCGATAAACCTGATCGAGTTTGATCCGGCCCCCAAAGGCCAGGGAGGCGAGGATGGCAATCTTATCAGCGGCATCTAGACCATCAATATCCGCAGTCGGATCAGCTTCTGCATACCCTAGCTTCTGGGCATCGACGAGAATTTCAGCAAAGTCGCCCCCTTCTTGTTCCATCCGAGTCAGGATGTAGTTGGTGGTCCCGTTCAAGATCCCGGTAACAGCGTGAATTTTATTGGCTCCTAGGGACTGCTTGAGAGCCTGAACAATTGGAATGCCCCCGGCGACTGCTGCTTCTAGGAGCACGTAGACACCAGCTTGATTAGCAGCAGTGAAGATTTCATCCCCATAGCGGGCAATCACAGCTTTGTTGGCGGTGACCACGTGTTTGCCATGGGCCAAGGCTGCCAAGATCAGCGATCGCGCCGGCTCTAACCCCCCAATCACCTCTACGACGATCTCAATTTCCGGGTCAGTGACGATGGCCTTTAAGTCCGTGGTTAAACACGCTGAGGGAAGATTAACAGAGCGAGCCTTTTCTAGCGATCGCACTCCCACTCGATAAATTTCTAGATCCTGCAGAAGCTGATGACGCCGTTGAGGATCTTGCAAAATTTGCACCGTGCCCGTACCGACAGTTCCCAAGCCCAGCAGTCCAACTTTAAATGCCACAGCAATGTCCTTCAAACCAGATAGCCCTGGAACCTCAACTGATTCCAAGGCTAGTTTAGCTTTGATGAGCGTTTTTCTAGTACGCTCTAGGCGAAAGTATCGGGACTAGTAGGTTTCTACATGCCAGCGACCAGCTTTTTTCATCTCGCGCTGGTACTCAGACCAATCGACTCCGTTTTTAGCCGCTGCCTTAGAAAGGGCTTCATCAATCCCATCTTCCATACCTTTGAGACCGCAAATGTAGGTATGGGTATTTTCTTTTTGAATCATCTCCCACAGTTCATCCACATGCTCAGCCACCCGGTCTTGGATATACATTCTGCCGCCCTCTGAGTTTTGCTGCTCCCGGCTCAGGGCGTAGGTGAGGCGGTAGTTGTCAGGGTAGCGCTGTTGAAGTTCTTCGAGTTCTTCTTTATAGAGAATATTAGGGGTCTTAGGAATCCCAAAGATCAGCCAGGCAAAGCCTTTAAACTCGTAGTCCGGGTTGACTTGCTTTTCCTCATCTTTAAACATTCGCCACAGATAGGCACGGAAAGGGGCAATGCCAGTTCCGGTGGCCATCATGATGATATTGGCGTTGGGATCTTCGGGCAAAAGCATTGCTTTGCCCACAGGCCCAGTGATCTTTACCTCAGCCCCAGGTTCAAGATTACACAGATAACTTGAGCACACCCCGTAGACGGTCTCCCCGCTCTCTGGATCTTTGTATTCAAGTTGCCGCACACACAGGGAAACCGTTTTGTCATCGATGTGGTCTCCATGGCGGGTAGAGGCGATTGAGTACAGCCTGAGCTTATGGGGTTTGCCTTTTTCATCGGTCCCCGCAGGGATGATGCCCACACTTTGCCCTTCCAGGTACCACAGATCTCCTTCAGACGTATCAAAGACGACGTGACGAACCGTCCCGATCCCACCCTCGCCAACCAACTCGTCGTTGGCGACACACCGACCAACATAAGGCTCTTTAGGGCGGTAGATATTCACGGGAATATCTGTTGGCTTACTCTTTGCTTGAGTCATAGGCTTAGTTTTTGTTTCTGATTGCTTAGGCTTTGCTGAAGGCTGTGAGGACCTACCATTCAATTGACCATTAGCATCCAAAGGCTGGATACTAACGATTTTGCCTCCCATGCGGGTAATCCGCTGCATCTCCTGATTCATGCGGCTATAGGGCACTTTGATAAAAACACTGCCGCTGCGACGAATCGGATAGTTCAAGGTGTCAGTTTGAGAGTTCTGACGTAACCCTTCTACTTCATAAACAAAGATGCGACTACCTGAGAGCGTATTAGCTGCCCTGCCCACTACGTTTGAATTGTACATTGCTTATTAATAATCTCTAAAACCTCATTCAACACGCTGCTGGAGCGTGTTTTTGACGACCTAGGATCGCTCTAGGTCGCAACCTAGAAAAACGATATCGACTGTCATTAGACTACCATTGTAAAGCAACGCTAATCCCCTCAAAGGAGCAGGAAGAGGGGTTTCGGTCCCCATCTCTTCCCTTCACAATAACCAGGAATTTAATTTACAACTGTTACTTTTGAGTCAAATTCACTGACTTTTTGCGACCTTAAAACATCCTGGCAAGTCACCAGAACCAACTAGCGCGGCAGAATATGATGCCTTGGCGCTATCCCTGGATTAATCACAGCCGCTAATTCCTCCTCAGACAGCTTGTCGATTTCTGCTTGTAGCTCTTCTGGGGTGAAATGATATCCCCGTTCCTGGGCAATTTGGATAAATGCGTCTGGATCCGTGGCTGCTTTAAGTTTTTCCTGGAGGGCATTATCTTGTTTTACAGCTTTAAATAGCTGAGCGGCATTTTTCTGTCCCATTATTATTTCTCCAATAAATATTTAGAAATTAAACACAGCCATATATTTAGTCCTACAGTTCTTTTCAAGAAGCCTTAGACTCGACTGCCTCTCCTTGATCTTGAATGAATTTAAGTAAAACCGTATCGAAACTGACAAAAAAGTATAAACTTCCTGCCATAGAGCCCCGCTTTCGAATAGAACATGCAAGCTCTTGGCTTAGTTCAACAGCTACAAAGTCCTGCCCAAAAGCTTTGTAGACAAAAAGACCTAGCAGATTGCTCCATAGCTTACCTGCCCCCTGCCCTAAGGGTTATGCTTCGGAGGCTCTCAGGGCTTTTATCAGGTCGCTGCGGGTCACAATCCCCACCAGGTTGTCGGCTTTGTCAATGACGGGTAAGCGATTGATTCGTCGTTCAATCATCCAATTTGCTGCCTCAGAGATGGGCGCATCCAATGAGATTGTTTTAGGATCTGGGGTCATTACATCCTGCACCAGCATTCCTAACGACTTTTTCAGCTGCTGGTCAAACTTATCTAACGATTCGAGATAAATCACTCCACCCAGAAATGTCAGATACAACGGCATCCGAATCGGTGACTCTCTAAATAGCAGATCCCCCTCTGAGACAATGCCAATCACGCTTCCGGCTTCATCAATCACCGGCAAACCACTAATATGCTGCTCCTCAAGTAGCTTTAAGACTGCCTCAACCGAATCAGAAGGAGAAACAGTAACCGGATCAGCAGTCATATAATCTTGCACCAGAGCCGATTGAATAGACATTAAATTACCTGCCACGCTTCTATACTTCAGAGCATAAGTCTGGGAGGCAATGAATGAAAATCCACCCATGTAGGGATGATTAACCTCCCTTAACTACCGAAGATTAAAGCAATCTCATTGCCTAGGCTGGGTGGATGGGAATAAAAATTGTCGTAAATAAAATCTTTAGGGAATCAATATGATTAGTGTTGTCTTAACCTGGGTAGCAACAGCCCTGAGCTTGCTGATTGTTGACTTGGCAGTACCAGGGGTAGATTTTGCTACCGATAACTTTGCAGTCCCCCTGCTGGCAGCGATCGCAATTGGGTTGATCAACTCGTTTATTCGCCCGATTCTGTCTACTTTGTCGTTGCCGTTAAATATCTTGACCCTGGGGCTATTTTCCCTGGTGGTCAATGGTCTGTGCTTCTGGCTAGCTTCTGTGCTAATTCCAGGATTTATCGTCAAAGGAATTTTGGCGTTTATCTTAGGTCCGATTGTCCTGTCGCTGGTGAGCACCTTCTTAAATCGCTACTTTGCCGAAAAACAGAATCTGCCTGAGTTAAAAGCTTAAGGGCTTTGGATTAATGAAGCAGGAAGTTCAGTTATTTCCAGTCTTTTGCCTTGGGAGAACTATCCCATAATTTAGCTAAAGACCGGATTGGCTCAGACTCCAGTCCGGTCTTAAATGTTGGGCCTGGCGCAGATAGGGATGAGAAATCTCTTGATCTGGATTAGGGGTATTAAAGTAAACCAAACAACGAATACAGTAATTTAGATCTCGCTCCACATACATCTGTTGAACATCCAGCAGCGGAATTTGATCCCACTGGGGGCGTTCACGCGCAATTGAGGCGGGAAAGGTTGCGTCTAAGTCTTGGGTGACCGAAAAAGTCACACTGATAATTTCTTCAAGATTAAGTTGATTTTGAGCTTCTAGGGCATCAAGTAGCTCATTGACTGCCTCGCGAATTGCTCCGACAGAATTTTCAGAGGCGGTGGTTGCGCCTCGGATCGCCCGGACTCTCCAAGCCACGGTAGAATCCTCCACATCATTTCGATAGGACTTTTGGAATAGAACCTGAGCCATAGTAGCACCTTGCTTGAAATTGAGCTCAGGGACGGTAAAGCCAAAGCGGTAGACCACTGGTTGAGAGCTCAAATTCTGCCCAGGCAAGGCTAGTTGCTAGAGGAGAACGGTCTAGTTGATTTCCTGGCAGCAAACGGCTCCAGAACCGTTTTGGCTCTTCCAAGGTCTGCAACTTAGCCTTCTCAGGATCAAGACCTGCTAACTCTGCTGCCCAGCGGCGGGCATCTTCTTCAGTCCCCAGGCGATCAACCAGACCTAGTTCTAGGGCCTGCTGCCCGGTAAAAACCCGACCATCGGCGAAACCCTTAACTGTTTCTACAGCAAGCTTGCGTCCCTCGGCGACGGTTTGGACAAATTGTTGATAACTTGTATCAATCAATTCCTGCAGAATATTTTTCTCCGGTTCGGTAAGTTCGCGATCAAACGCCAGAATATCTTTGTAGGGTCCAGATTTAACGACTTTGAATGATACTCCAATTTTTTCTAGCAGGCGCTCTAAGTTGTTGCCCCGCAAAATCACGCCAATGCTGCCGGTAATCGTGCCTGGATTCGCCATAACGTGTTCTGCCCCCATGCCTACGTAGACCCCACCGGAGGCAGAGATATTGCCAAAACTGGCAACGACTTTAACTTTCTCACGCAGGCGCTTGAGGGCGCTATAAATTTCTTGAGAGTCACCGACTGTGCCCCCGGGAGAGTCAATCCGCAGCAGCAACGCTGGAAATCGCTTTTCTTCGACGGTTTTGAAGGCCTCTAAGACCCGTTTGCGAGTTAACCCGGCGATCGCTCCGGTAATTTCAATCCGAGCAATTTGTTTTCGAGCAGACTTAAAAGGCCAGATCATAAAATATTTGCTGAAACGCATTGGAAACAGGTCAACCCGTTGACCTCACATCAGTGTTGAACCAACGGGTCATTTAACCTATCTTCTAGTTTGGCTTAAAACGTCTAGGCTTGGGTTGTCTGCCCAGAATTTTATGAATATTCTTGCTGATCCAGCTCAGCGTTGGAACTTTGAGCTCTGTAGCCGCACATGAAGTAAAGATTTATAATAAGTCCAATTGTTACAGATTCGTTACCTTCGCAAATTAGGGAACTGGACCCTTCAAGCTCGGAGTCATGCAGCTAAATTCAACCGATCAAAAGCTCCCTTTAACACCTTTGTTGCTGATTTTGCCCTTTTTTTTCTGGGGAACGGCAATGGTGGCAATGAAGGGGGTGCTCCTTCATACCACGCCACTGTTTATGGCTGCAGTTCGCTTGGTGCCTGCAGGAATTTTGTTGGTGGCGATCTCTGGTTTTGCAGGTCGACCCCAACCCAAAGGATGGCGGGCCTGGGGATGGATTAGCCTATTTGCCTTAGTGGATGCAGCTTTGTTTCAAGGATTTCTTGCTGTCGGTCTGGTGAGAACAGGTGCAGGTGTTGGCTCAGTGATGATTGATTCTCAACCGCTAGTCGTTGCCCTTTTGGCCTTGTGGCTATTTGGGGAGCGGATTGGTTTGTGGGGCTGGCTGGGGTTGGGGCTGGGCATTTTGGGGATTAGCTTGATTGGCTTGCCAGATCAGTGGGTTCTCAACTTGTTTCAAGTAAACAGTTTGCCTCAAGATTTTGCCCACAGCATCGAAATTGCCCCAGAGCTGCTCCGTCAATTTCTCAGTAGTGGAGAGTTTTGGATGCTGATGGCAGCTGTAGCGATGGCCGTGGGCACTGTGATGATCCGAGCCGTGGCTCACCACGCTGATCCAGTCGTGGCCACGGGGTGGCACATGCTGCTAGGGGGCCTGCCGCTGCTTGGCCTTTCCCAGATTTGGGAGTCTCACCAGTGGCGACAGCTTAGCGGCCTAGATTGGCTAGCTATGGGATACGCAACGATCTTTGGCAGCGCTGTTGCCTATGGGTTATTTTTTTACTTTGCCTCCCAGCGGAATCTCACCAGTCTCAGCGCTTTAACTTTTCTGACGCCAATATTTGCCTTGATTTTTGGCAATATCCTCCTAGCAGAAATCCTGACGCCGCTGCAGTCAATTGGGGTGTGTTTAACCCTGGTAGCCATTTACCTGGTCAATCAGCGGCAGCAGCTTGCAGCCATCTTCCCGGCTAAGGATGCCCATCCAGCAAGATTTAACACGACCAAGGAACTGGAACAAGTAGCTAGCCTGTATGAACAGCCGCTAGAAGTCCCGATTCAGGTTGAAGAGTCGGAGTCAGAGATAGCGTAGCAGCGGCCCTGCTATTGCCCAAACGCTAACCGAGCCTGCTCAACTAGCTCAGCGGTGACTGTTTCAAGTTCTCTTTCCCGAGCTAAATGCTCAATCCGCTGCCGGGCCTGGGCCCGGACAAAGAAGGGAATATTTTTTAGCTTTATCTCTGCCTCGGGAGTCCAGACCAAAGCATCGGTTAAGTTAGTTTCCCGCATGTCTTGTCCTCCTGGTGAATACCAAAAGTTTAAACCAAAAAAGGCCCTTGCTTGGGGGCAAGAGCCTTTGAACTTAATAGTCAAGCACTAGGCGTTAGCACTTAGTCCAGATTAGGCATTGACAAAACAGGTTCTGTTTCGCGCTCAATCCCTTTCTCAAAGCCAGCTGCTGCTGCCCGAGCCCGACCAGCGTGCCACAGGTGACCAACCAGAAATAGGAAGGCCAGCACAAAGTGGGAGGTTGAGAGCCAGGAACGGGGAGAGACAAAGTTAACAGAGTTAATTTCTGTTGCCACGCCACCAACCGAGTTCAGCGACCCAAGGGGAGCATGGGTCATATATTCAGCCGCCCGACGTGCTTGCCAGGGTTGAATATCATTCTTGATCTTATTGAGGTCAAGACCATTGGGACCCCTCAGCGGCTCTAGCCAAGGGCCTCGGAAGTCCCAAAAGCGCATGGTTTCACCGCCGAAGATGATTTCTCCAGTGGGAGAGCGCATCATGTACTTACCAAGTCCCGTTGGACCCTGTGCCGAGCCAACATTGGCGCCTAGGCGCTGGTCACGAACTAGAAATGTGAAGGCTTGGGCCTGAGAAGCTTCAGGACCCGTGGGTCCGTAGAACTCACTCGGATAGACGGTGTTATTGAACCAGACAAAACAGGTGGCAATAAACGCCATCAAGGAAAGGGCACCCAAGCTATAGGAAAGATAGGCCTCGCCGGACCAGATAAAGGCTCGCCGCGCCCAAGAGAAGGGCTTAGTCAAGACATGGTAAACACCACCGACAATGCAGGTTAGACCCACCCAGATGTGGCCGCCCACAACGTCTTCCAGGTTATTGACACTGGTGATCCAGCCATCTCCTCCAAAAGGAGACTTGAGCAGATAACCAAAAATTACGGCAGGGTTGAGGGTTGGATTAGTAACCACCCGGACATCACCACCACCTGGGGCCCAGGTATCGTACAAGCCACCAAAGAACATTGCTTTGGCAACCAGAAGCAAAGCCCCAAATCCTAAGACAATCAGATGAAAGCCAAGGATAGTGGTCATCTTATTCTTGTCTTTCCAGTCATAACCAAAGAAGCCAGAGTAATCTTCTAAGGTTTCTGGACCCCGCAGGGCGTGGTAAAGACCTCCTAGACCCAGGACAGCAGATGAAATCAGGTGTACAACCCCAACCACAAAGTAGGGGAAGGTATTGATTACTTCTCCGCCCGCTCCCACTCCCCAGCCTTGAGTGGCGAGGTGAGGAAGCAGGATAAAGCCCTGCTCGTACATGGGCTTCTCTGGAATGAAATGGGCGACCTCAAACAAGGTCATCGCACCAGCCCAGAAGACAATTAGGCCAGCGTGGGCGACGTGAGCACCCAGCAATTTACCAGATAAGTTAATTAAACGGGCGTTTCCAGCCCACCAAGCGAAGCCGGTTGTTTCTAAATCCCGGCCTCCCATGGCGTCCATTCGCTGGGCAGTCGCCATAGTTGTATTAAAGGGCGTTTCCACGGGGCAATACCTCTTCAGGGAAGACAAAGTGTTCATGGGGCTGGTCTTGAGGAGCCATCCAGGCCCGCAGACCCTCGTTGAGCAGAATGTTCTTGGTGTAGAAGGTCTCGAACTCTGGGTCCTCAGCGGCTCTAATCTCCTGGGAGATGAAGTCATAGGAGCGCAGGTTGAGCGCTAGTCCGACAATGCCAACGGAGGCCATCCACAATCCGGTCACTGGCACAAACAACATGAAAAAGTGCAGCCAGCGCTTGTTAGAGAAGGCTACCCCAAAGATCTGAGACCAGAACCGATTGGCGGTCACCATCGAGTAGGTCTCTTCTGCTTGGGTGGGGTTGAAGGCCCGGAAGGTGTTGGATTTGTCGCCATCTTCAAACAGGGTGTTCTCTACGGTGGCACCATGGATGGCGCACAATAGGGCTCCTCCCAGAAC
>JBGTDP010000296.1:0-5303 GCA_041748255.1 Thermosynechococcaceae cyanobacterium
CACCAAACCAACCGACGTATAGCCGGTTCTCGGTGCTGGTGACCCAGCTGCAAAACTGCTCCCATGCTGTGGCGCTTTGGCGCTGTTGTAATACAGTTGTCATGGTTGCGATGATTGCTTTCGTATTTTGGGTGAATATAAAGACGGGAAAAATCTCCCTGCCTTGTGTATAAGATTAACTCATACGTTTAGTTTTGTAAAGTTTTTCTTAGGTTTAGGGGGCTTAGCCGGGGGGCCATTGCATCGGTCTGCCTCCCAGAACATGAAGATGCAGGTGGGCAACTGTCTGTCCTCCATCGGCACCGTTGTTAATCACGACTCGATAGCCATTGTCTAGGCCAGCCTGGTCAGCCACCCGCGTTGCCGTTAACAACAGGTGGCCCATCAGGGCATGATCCCCAGCCTCAGCATCGGCAAGCTGAACGATGGGTTGTTTGGGGATCACTAGGATATGGACTGGGGCTTGAGGAGTAACATCCTTAAAGGCGATCGCTAGATCATCTTCATAGACAATCTCAGCCGGGATTTCTCGGCGAATGATTTTGCTGAAAATAGTTTCTGTGGATTGATTCATTGCTTTGGGAGCTCTATACGTGGGTACTTTTAACCACTGTGAAGTCTGTCTACAATAAGCCATATACTCTTGGTGTATTCAACTGAATCGTTATGACAATTCTCCCTGGGCTACAAAAAGCTTTTGTTCAACACCGAGCCCTGAAAATTATCAGTGGTCTGAATAATTTTGATCCAGTGCGGGTGGCTGCAACCATCAAAGCAGCCGACCTGGGTGGGGCCACGTTTGTAGATATTGCCGCTGATCCAACCCTGATTCAGATGGCGCGGCAACTTACGTCCCTTCCCTTGTGTGTCTCTGCGGTGGAACCACAAAAGTTTGTCACCGCTGTAGCCGCGGGGGCGGATTTAATTGAAATTGGCAATTTTGACAGCTTCTATGCCCAGGGTCGCATCTTTGGGGCCGCAGAAGTCCTGGCTTTGACCCAGCAGACGCGATCGCTGCTGCCCCAAATCACGCTTTCGGTGACCGTTCCCCACACCCTGGACCTTGATCAGCAAGTCCAACTGGCCGAAGCCCTGGTGGTCGCCGGAGCTGATCTGATTCAAACCGAAGGCGGAACCAGCAGCCAGCCAACTCATCCTGGCACCCTAGGCTTGATTGAAAAGGCTGCCCCCACCCTAGCTGCCACCTATGAAATTGCCCGCGCCGTTGAGGTTCCGGTGCTGTGCGCCTCTGGGATTTCTAATGTCACAGCCCCCTTGGCGATCGCAGCCGGGGCGGCGGGCGTCGGGGTTGGCTCAGCGGTCAATCAACTCAACAGTGACCTGGCAATGATCGCAGCCGTCCGCAGCCTGGCAGAGGCCCTGACAAAAACCTCCGTTAAATCAACAGCTAGGATTTAGGTTGGGATGACTTCGCTCGACCCAGGCCTAGTCTGGAAAGATAGCGGTCCAGGAGATTAATCTGGACACCAGCAGCAAAGGGGCACCTAAGGCCCGAAAGGGCCAGGAAAAAGGCCAGAGACTAACCCAGGGCAGACCACAGAATCAAGTTTAAGAATCTAGGAGGATGTATGAGAGCAGTGCTAATGGCTGGGGGCTCAGGAACACGATTGAGGCCGCTAACCTGCGATCTTCCCAAGCCAATGGTGCCGATTCTAAATCGCCCGATCGCTGAGCATATCGTCAACTTATTGAAGTGGCATCAGATCACTGAGGTGATTGCCACCCTCCACTATCTGCCCGATGTCATGCGAGACTACTTCCGCGATGGCGCTGACTTTGGGGTGCAGATGACCTACGCTGTTGAAGAAGATCAACCCTTGGGCACCGCCGGGTGTGTAAAAAACATTGCTGGCCTCCTGGAAGATACCTTTCTGGTGATTAGCGGCGATAGTGTGACTGATTTTGACTTAACGGCAGCGGTTAAATTCCATCGCCAAAAACAATCAAAAGCAACCCTGGTTTTGACTCGGGTGCCGAGTCCGATGGAGTTTGGGGTGGTGATTACCGACGATCAGCATCGTATCTGTCGGTTTCTTGAGAAACCCTCCACCAGCGAGATTTTTTCAGACACCGTGAATACGGGGATTTACATCTTGGAACCTGAGGTTCTAGATTACTTGCCAGCCAACGAAGAGTCGGACTTCTCTAAGGATCTGTTTCCGTTGCTGCTAGAAAAAAACGAGCCGATGTTTGGCTACGTTGCCGAAGGTTACTGGTGCGATGTCGGCACCCTCGACTCCTATCGGGAAGCTCAGTATGATGCCCTCAGCCGCAAGGTAAAAGTGGCCTATGCCTATCCAGAAATATCTCCTGATTTATGGGTCGGTCAAAGTACTTACATTGATCCCACTGCCCGGGTTGATGCACCAGTGCTAATTGGCGATAACTGCCGGATTGGTCCCCGGGCCCGCTTAGAAGCTGGCACCGTCATTGGCGATAATGCCACGATTGGGGCCGACGCTGATCTAAAGCGACCGATTATCTGGAACGGAGCGATTATTGGGGAAGAAGTTCACCTTAGGGCCTGTGTGATTGCCCGGGGAACCCGGGTTGATCGGCGAGCCCATATCCTCGAAGGAGCAGTGGTTGGCGCCCTTTCAACCGTTGGAGAGGAAGCTCAAATTAGCTCCTCTGTCAGGGTTTGGCCCAGCAAAAAGATTGAGTCAGGGGCGACGCTCAACATCAACTTGATCTGGGGGAATATTGCCCCTCGCAATTTGTTTGGTCAACGAGGCGTTTCCGGACTAGCCAACATTGATATCACCTCAGAGTTTGCCGTCAAGCTAGGAGCTGCCTATGCTTCAACCCTCGAACCAGGGGCTCAGGTCATGGTTTCCCGGGATCAGCGCAGCATCTCGCGGATGGTTTCCCGTTCGATTATTTCCGGATTGATGTCTGTCGGGGTCAACATTCAAAATTTAGAATCAACGGCGATTCCAGTCTCTCGCCTGATTGCCCCTAATCTCTTGGTCAGTGGCGGGATTCATGTCCGAATTCACCCGGATCGATCGGATCACATTTTAATTGAGTTTTTTGACAATAAAGGCATCAATATTTCCAAGGCCAAAGAGAAAAAAATTGAGGGGGCCTACTTTAAAGAAGATTTTCGCCGGGCCCCCATCTCTGAGATTGGCAGTATCACCTATCCCAGCCAGGTCCTGGAAGCCTACGCCACCGGATTTGAGGAACGGCTGAACACAGAAGCAATTCGTTGCAGTAGCTCCAAGGTTGTAATTGACTATGCCTATGCAGTGTCCGGGGCTGTCCTGCCGTTATTACTAAATAAGTTTGGCTGCGACGCCGTCGTGCTCAATGCCAGTCTGCGGCAATCTGCCCCCTCGACTAACGAGCGCTACGAACTACTGAGCCAGTTGGGTCATGTGGTTGAAGCCCTCAAGGCCAATCTGGGGGTGCAAGTTTCAGCTAACGGAGAGCAGCTGATCTTAGTCGATGAATCCGGTAGTCCGATTCAGGGAGAGCAATTAACGGCATTGATGACGGAGATTATTCTCACGGCCCATCCCCGGGGAACGGTTGTGGTTCCGGTGCATGCCTCCGGTGCGGTGGAGCAAATTGCCCGCCGTCATGACGCTAAGGTGATTCGCACTAAGGCCAATCCAACGGCCCTGATGGAAGCTTGCCATGAAAATCCTGGGGTGGTTTTCGGGGGTAGTAGTGAGATGGGCTTTATCTTCCCGCAACTGCATCCGGGCTTTGATGCCATGTTCTCGATTGCCAAGCTGATTGAGATGCTGACCCTACAGGAGCAATCCTTGGGCCAACTTCGGACCGAGCTACCTCGGGTGCATCACCGCACTCAGACGGTTCGCTGTCCCTGGACTCGCAAGGGGGCGCTGATGCGTCATCTTGTGGAAACCCACCCTGCCGAAGACTTGGAACTCATTGATGGGGTTAAGGTTCTCGATCACCAACGGGAGAGTTGGGTGCTGGTCTTGCCGGATGCCGGGGAGCCGATTGTCCATATTTTTGCTAACAGCAGCGATCGCGATTGGGCTGATCAGGCTCTTCAGGAATATCGCACCCGGGTTCAAGCATTTGCCGAACAGGATGAGGATGCCGAAACCCTGGTCAATTATGGAGATTGAGGGCTATTTTCCGGCAGTTCCCTGACAACAGCTATTTGCAAAGACTAAAGTAGAGTTGACTGCTGAATTGCACCTGCGTAAATGAGAGTCTCTGTGTTATGAACAGTTGCATTTTAATGGCCGAAATCATCAAAGATCCAGAGCTTCGTTATACCAGCGACGGTCAAATGCCGATCGCTGAAATGCTGGTTCAGTTTCCCGGATTGCGGGCAGAAGACCCAGTTGAAACTCTCAAGGTTATCGGCTGGGGCAATCTTGCCCAACAAATCCAGCAAGAGTATCACCAGGGAGATCGGGTTGTCCTTGAAGGTCGCTTAACGATGAATACGATTGAGCGTCCTGAGGGCTTTAAAGAAAAGCGGGCTGAATTCACTGCTGCCCGCATTCACCCCCTAGGCACAGGCACAGAATTTAGTTCGGGTTCTAGCACTTCTAGAAGTAGTGATTCTAGCGCTGATCGTCCGGCTGCACCAGCCCCGGCAAAGCCCGCGCCTAAAGCAGCAAAGCCAGACCAGCAGAGTCCTGCTGAGTCACCTGAGTCACCCGAGTTTTCTCCCAACTACGACGATATCCCTTTCTAGAATATCTACGACTTAAGCCTGCGACAGACAAGGGCTAGCGGCTAGGAGCTTAGTGCCTAGAAAGCCTTAGATTCTAGCCCTACAAGCAACCCTGGTCCCTTTTCTAATCAGCAGATTAACGTTGGAAAATTTCTCAGTTGGGTAGGTTTTTAAAGTTTTGGGGAATTCTATAACTAAAGCATCAGGCTTTAGAACCTCACCCAAAGGATCATAAATATAAGTGAGTGAGCCTTTGGCACCAAAACAGGTTCTGGGTCGTCACAGCTTAAGTGATATAAAAATTGTCGATATTCGTAGTTATTAGAGAATGTTTTTAAGGTTGAAGGCACACAAAGAACAGCTGCGTTCTCTTGTGGTAGTTGGTCTGGGCGTCGTTGCCAGTATTGCTAGTGTTGTGGCAACTGTTGGCTTCCTAGCCCCTGGAATTGCAAACTCTGGGTCCTACTCCACGACCCCGTTATATCTGCGATCGCGGTTCTATGATTTGCGAGGTTCACGAAACCTAGAGTGTATCGAGAGCCTAGCTGAACGAAAAATTATCAATGGCTTCCCGGACGGGAGCTTTCGGCCTCAGTTTCCGGTAACGCGGGCTCAG
>JBGTDP010000297.1:0-5475 GCA_041748255.1 Thermosynechococcaceae cyanobacterium
TCCCGGTTAGCTCCTGTAGCTCTAAGGCAACATGCTCAATAATGTGCCCCATCATTGTGCCTTGACGGACTCGCTCTAAAAATCCGCCCCGATAACCAGGGGAGCAAAAATGGGCTTCTAAGCTCGGTAGAATTTCCACCAAGGCTTCATAGAAGCCAGGAATTTGATCGGAAGGCTGATCTGCAAGATCCTCTAGATCTAGACGCATAACCACCAGGTTTTGGCGGCGAATGCTCCAATAGTTGGGACCACGAAGGGTGCGTATCTTTAGGATCTTCATAACCAGGCAAAAATCAAAAAAACAGGTTTAGGGCTGACAAGGCAACGCTTTTAGTTTCAAGCTCCTGAGACCGATTGACTGTTTGCGATGAACAGTTGGCCCTGAAAATTTTGCTTCTATAGAAATTTGGAACATCTATTTTCCCCAACCTTGAACCCACCCCGAGGCCAGTTAGATTGGCGGCAGGTTAACCCGCTTACTGCGAACCTTGCATTTGTGCAGGTCATAGCAATCTCCGTGACTGAGTAAATGCAGGCGCAGATTACTAATACTCAGGGGATCGCTAGCCCCAACCTGAGCGTAATTGGTGTAAGTACTCTGCCTGGGATCAACAATCGTCACCGTTCCCCGACCCAGGATCTGGATTAGCCCATCTCGCTCAAACAGAGCACAGGTATCTTCATCGATCCCAATTCCCAATTTGTCAGGATTGGCGGCGATCGCACTGATCAGGCGAGCCAACCGATTACGATTGTGAAAGTGTTGATCAACAATCACTTGGGGGATCATTCCCAGGCCAATGCCTAGATCCACCAGATCACGGCTGGGGGGCTCTCCACTGCCACCGCCGGTAATCATCTGCTGCCCCAAAGCCGCGGCCCCAGCGCTGGTTCCGGCTAAGGTTAGCTGACCCTGCTGCACCAGGGAGCGGAGTTTCTCCATCAGGGGGGTTTCCGCTAGCAAGTCACAGAGGCGGATTTGGTCGCCCCCAGACATAAACACACCCGTGAATTGGTCTAAGCAGTCGCAGAGTTTAGGATCTTCTCCCTGTTGGCGATCGCTGATGCTGAGGAATTCTACGCTCAGCGCGCCCATGTCCTTAAAAATATCGCGGTAAATCCGGCCCATCACCTCCGGCTCCCGTGAGGCTGAGGGGATAATTAAAATTCGAGCTTTTGTGGACCCGGCTCGGTCAAAAAAAGAATGCAGGATCTGCCGGCCCCGAATTTTATCTTCAGCACCACCAATTGCCATCACGGCAGTTTTAATCGACGGGCGCATACGCTGTTGGTTTAATTCGGACTCTAACTGCAGCATACTAACTTTGCGTATCCGGTAAACACTATATGATCCGGGTAGGACATTTCTGGCAGGATAGGGAAATTGAACCGTTGGTGGTAGTCGCAAACGATCTACCTGCCTCAGGCGCAGTCTCCTGACTTGGCTGGAAGGGTCTCCATTCTTTCCTCCAGTAAAGATAACCTTACTTTAGTCAAGTCGGAGCGATGCCAGGTTATTGAAGGAATTTTAATATTTTCTGTGGTTCTTTTTGTAACCCTTCTAACTTTAGTGGTTGTTTATTCTCACCCTGCCCCTTGTGCGATTTGATCTAATTACCCTATTTCCAGAATTTTTTGACTCTCCCCTGCAATCTGGCCTTTTGGGCAAAGCCTTAGCAAGAGGCATTGCCGAGGTTCACTGCCTCAATCCCCGAGATTTTACCACCGACAAACATCACCGCGTGGACGATGAACCCTACGGCGGTGGGGTGGGGATGCTGATCAAGCCAGAACCAATTTTTGCGGCTGTGGAGTCCCTGCCGGTGCTGCCCCGGCGAGCAGTGCTGTTGATGACCCCCCAGGGAAAGACGATGAACCAGGATCTGTTTCGAACCTTTACAGACCTGGAACAACTGGTGATTATCTGTGGACATTACGAAGGCGTTGATGAGCGAGTGCTTCACCTGGTCACTCAAGAAGTCTCTTTGGGGGATTTTGTCTTAACCTGTGGAGAAATTCCCGCCCTGGCCCTATTGAACGGCGTGATTCGACTACTGCCAGGCACGGTGGGGAAAGCGGAGTCCCTGAAGGCAGAAAGTTTTGAAGCTGGACTGCTGGATTATCCTCAGTACACCCGCCCGGCAGTGTTTCGAGACTGGCAGGTGCCAGCGGTATTGCGCTCAGGCAACCATGGCGAAATTGATCGCTGGCGACGAGACCAGCAACTTCAACGCACCCGCGATCGCCGCCCAGATTTGTTGGAAGATAGATCAGCATCTGCGTCTGAACCTATGAATATTCGGATTGGGAATGGCTACGATATTCACCGCCTGGTGCCAGGGCGTCCGTTAATTCTTGGCGGAGTAAAGATCCCCCATGAGCTTGGGTTAGAGGGGCACAGCGATGCCGATGTTCTCACCCACGCGATTATGGATGCCCTACTCGGAGCCCTCAGCCTTGGGGACATTGGCCACTACTTCCCTCCCACTGATCCCCAGTGGGCCGGGGCTGATAGCTTAAAATTGCTAGCACAGGTCAACCAGTTAGTGCAGGACCAGGGTTGGCAGATTAGCAATATTGATTCTGTTGTGGTTGCCGAGCGCCCTAAACTTAAACCCCACCTGCAAGCCATGGGAAATCAACTCTGCGGGGTTCTCCAACTTCGGCCCGATCAGGTAGGGATCAAAGCCACAACGAATGAGAAGCTAGGCCCAGAGGGTCGGGAAGAGGGGATTGCTGCCCATGCCGTTGTTCTTCTGGTTAAAGAGGAACAGGTCTGAACTAGGTTTGGGCTAGGATTAACGCAGCAGCTTCTTAGCCAGAAACATCTTGAAAAAGCGCGTTACCCTGACCTTTCCCCAACGCACCGTCCACATGCCAGTCACCTATCGCCTGGCCAAAGACTTTAATGTGGCTGCCAATATTATACGAGCCCAGGTGGCCCCAAACCAGATAGGAAAGCTAGTGGTGGAGCTATCCGGGGATATTGATCAGCTAGAGGCTGCCCTGGATTGGATGCGATCGCAGGAGATTGAGGTTTCCTTTGCCAGCCGGGAAATTGTGATTGACGAAGAATCTTGCGTCCACTGCGGCTTGTGTACAGGTGTATGTCCTACAGAAGCGCTAACCCTAGATCCCCAAAGCTTTCAGCTCAAATTTAACGGATCGCGCTGCATTGTCTGTGAGCAGTGTATTCCCACCTGTCCGGTGCAAGCCATCTCAACTAATTTTTAGTCTTTATTCCTGACAATACAACCGTTTCAAAAGTGGGAAAAGTCAACTCCACAAATTTCACGGTATCTTAACCCATTCATTGAAAACCTATGCTAGGGTCTGGGCAAATCTTGTTTAATTAAGCCAAAATTAAATGTTTAGCTTAATGAATTCTCAAAAAAATAACTCCTAAGCGTTAATTGATAGGTTGCTATCAATAAATTAAAGCATAGATTATGCTGATCACTAAAGTATTCATTATAAGTGAATTAATGGGGGGGTTGGCAATTTTAGGTTCTAGGGATTTTATCCCTGCTGCACTTTCCCAGTAATCAGATTTCAATTTAACCAGGTTTCTTGACCTGGGCAGTGGCGATCGCTGGAATTCAATCTGGCAGCAAGAAGACTTAGTTTTCTTCCTTCACGACTTCTTTACAATTATCATTCACCATCCTTAATGTACTGAGTGAGGTGGCCGCTTTCTTGGCCGGGGGTATTCAACTAAATTTCTCATTCTGACAACAGGTCTTTTTCTGATTAGCAAATAATCAAGGTATTGCTGTGCTAGGGAACTGCAAAATCATTTCAACAGCCACCAAGGTTTCTATTATTATTCCCACTAAAGATCGCTGGTTGCTTCTGGCTAAAACCATTGAATCCGTTCGTAGCCAAACCTATGGCAATTGGGAGGCGATTATAGTTGATGATAACTCAACGGACGAGACAGCTGAACAAGTATTAGCTCTGTCAAAAGCTGACCCCCGCTTTCATCTAATCAAGCGGACGGGGAATTTCTCTGGGGCACCTATTTGCCGCAATCAAGGATTTTTAGCTTCAGCAGGTGATTATATTATCTTTCTTGACTCAGATGACTGCCTTGCACCTTTTTGCTTAGAAAATCGTGTTAAGTCAATGGTAAGCCACCCAAACTTAGATTTTGGTGTTTTTCCTTGCCAACTGTTTCGGAATCAACCTGGGGACGTAGAGTTACTTTGGAATGCAGACACCCCTGAAAGCGATCTTGATAGATTTCTTCATTTGCACGATGTCCCCTGGCAAACCACTAGCCCGATCTGGAGGCGACAGGCTCTCAATAAGATTGGTCTCTGGGATGAAAGCCTTCCTAGATGGCAAGACTGGGAGCTTCATTTTCGTGCCCTATGCAAGGGACTAAAATATAAAAAATTTAGACGGCCAGATTGTTTTTGGCGGCTGCCTTCCCCGGACAGAAAAACGATTGCTTCCCAATGGACCCCAGAACATACCTATGCAATTGAGCAGCTTTTGTTTAGGGTCCATACCATGCTCATAAAGTCATACGCGCTTAATAAACAACGACAAGACCTATTAGCGGGCCTGCTATTTTGGATTGCTAAAAGCTGGGTTTTTCAAGGGGGCAGAAGTACAGCTTCTAGGAAGGAAGCTCAAAGAGTTTGGGCTGTTTGTCAGCAAAGAAAGCTCATTAGTACTCTAGAGTATTGGGAAGGCTTGATTTACTTCAAGCTACAGATTTCTGCTGTGATTGGACGAGCGGCAAAAATATATCTAAGGCTTCGCTGGCCGAAAAGTTTATTGGCTAAACGATCAAGTACTTTTCAAAACACACCTCTACCGACAAAAGGAATTGCTGAAGCAAATATTTGGGCAGAGCTAAATTTCCAGCTACTTAACCAGCAAGCTAGTTTACCAGCTTCCAAATAGACATAGAATAGCAAAGTAATTTGCCAAGCTTGAGCCAGCAATGTTTTTTAACCAGGGTACTTGAATGGTTAGTGAAGTTAAATCAGTTTCAGGTCGAGGGCTTCCTCTGCTTGGCAATGACATCGATACTGATCGAATTATTCCGGCCCGGTTCTTGCGCTGTGTAACCTTTGATGGTTTAGGGGAGCAGGTGTTTGCTGACGATCGCGCTCAAACCCAAGGAAAGCATCCCTTTGATCAATCTCAATATCAAGCTGGGAATATCCTGGTGGTGAATGGTAACTTTGGCTGTGGCTCCTCCCGGGAGCATGCCCCCCAGGCGATCGCTAAGTGGGGCATCCAAGCGATCATTGGAGAAAGCTTTGCCGAAATTTTCTTTGGCAACTGCGTGGCCATGGGCTTACCCTGTGTCGCTGCCGACCCTGCCACAATTAAGCAACTCCAGGAAATCTTGCAAGCTAATCCCCAAGCATTAATGAAATTAGATTTAGAAACGCTGCAAGTAGAATGTGGAGACTTCAGTGCCTTAGTTTTTATGGTTGAAGGCGCGCGAGGAATGCT
>JBGTDP010000298.1:0-11690 GCA_041748255.1 Thermosynechococcaceae cyanobacterium
CCCATCGACCAGAGGGAGAGGACTCGTTGAGCTTCTCCCCAGTAGCGAGCAGCAGTCTCCAAATCTTTAGAATGAATCCCACAGCGTTGGGCGACCACTTGGGGCGGATAAGCCTTGATCAGCTCCGCAAAGGCCGGAAAATTTTGGGTGCATTCATCGATAAACACCGAGTCAAAGTAGCCCCAGCGCATCAACAGGTGGGCAATCCCATTGAGCAAATCAATATCTGTGCCTGGATTGATCGCTAAATGCAGATCCGCAGCTTCGGCGGTTTGGGTCCGACGGGGATCGACGACAATCATTTTCACTCGTCGATTCTTTTTGTGGTGCTTGCGCAGCCGATTAAACACAATCGGATGACACTCAGCGGTATTGGTGCCAATTAAAAAGGCACAATCCGTTTCCTCTAGGTCGTCGTAGCAACAGGGAGGGCCATCAGAGCCAAAGCTTTGCACATAGCCAGATACAGCCGAGGCCATACAGAGGCGGGAGTTGGCATCAAAGTTGTTCGTTCCCAGGCACCCTTTCATCAACTTTTGAGCGGTGTAGTAGTCTTCGGTGGCAAACTGGCCGGAACCGTACATACACAGCGCATCTGGCCCCTGGGCACTGCGGACCTGCTGGATGTGGGCCACAATTCGCTCCAGGGCTGCCTCCCAACTCACTCGCTCAAAGGGCTGATCTAAGCTATCCCGCATCATCGGGTGGCGCAGGCGAGCCTTGCCCACGGACTCCGTCACCGTGGCCCCTTTAACACACACCTTGCCTTGACTGGAAGGATGATCGCGATCGCCTTTGACCTTCCAGATTGGGTTACCCTGGCTATCTCGATTGGTTTTTTGGCCTGGTTGAGCTGGAGGTGTCACCTCCAGCCCACAGCCAACACCACAGTAAGGACACAAGGTTCGGGTTGATTCCGACATAGCAAACGTACCTTAGGCTGGATCACACTGAACGTTTAGCGCTCTCGTCCTGATTCATAGGAACGGTCCCGCTCCGATCCATAGGAGGAAGCAGGTAGGGTGCCATCGACCGCCGATTCCGGTACTGCATCGCGCTTAGGTTCTTTAAGGAAGAAGGCATTTAAGAAAGCCACAATTAGACCAATCGTCCCTAGGGTGGCAAAGAAAATCTTGTTCCCGGCCTCTCCTTCGGGCAAGAGACTGTAAATAGTCAGGTAACATACGGCTCCCACTGTGCCATAGGCTCCAACGTTCCCGGCAATCTGACCCGTGACCCGCTCCTTCACCAAGGGCACAATCGCATAGGTGGCCCCTTCAGCCGCCATCACAGATAGGCCAGTCAGCATGGTAATCGCGATCACCAAGGGCAGCCACCAACCACTTGTTGTTGTACTCAGGATCAAAAAGCCAATGCCTAAACCAGCGAGCACGGCGACCAACGTCCACTTGCGGCTGCCGACCATATCGGAGATTAAGCCACCCCCCGGACGACCAACCAGGTTCATAAAGGCAAAACTGCTGGCAATTCCCCCGGCTAGGGCTGCAGTTAAGCCAAAGGTTCGCTGAAAAAATGTCGGCAGCATTGAGACAACCGCTAGCTCTGCACCAAAACAAACCACGTAAGCCAGCTCTAAAACAGCAACCTGGTTAAACCCATAGCGATCATGAGGCGGGTAGCGCTTTTTGCCCTGCATCAAGTCTTGATTTGCATTCCAGCACCCATAGGCTTGAAAGGCATACAAGCCGACTAACAGCAGGCAAACAATCAAAAACTGACTTTGACTCAGAAAATCAACTTTTAGTAAGCGCCAGGCGAGTAGTGCCAAAACGCCCACCAAGGGAATGTTCATCAGCATCAGCAGCCAGAAGTCTTTCTGGGTGGTTACTTCAATGCCACTAGCACGCTCAGGCCGGTGATAGACCTTACCAGGAGGCGTATCTTGAACGCTAAATAAATAAACCACACCATAGATGGCAGAAATAATTCCAGTTAGAGCAATGGCCAAGCGCCAGTTGACCGAACCGGCAGCTAAAAAGGCTAATGCAGCTGCAATAGTAGGCAGGGTAAAAGCTGCCGCCGCAGAGCCAAAGTTACCCCAGCCGCCATACACTCCTTCAGCCAAGCCAATTTCTCTTTCGCCAAACCACTCTGAAACCATCCGAATGCCAACCACAAACCCAGCCCCAACAATACTCAAGGCCAGACGGCTAATTACGAGTTGACCAAAATTTTGGGCCAGAGCAAAGGTAAGGCAAGGAATGACACTATAAATCAGGATGGCTGAGTAAGTAACTCGGGGACCAAACTTGTCTAGGAGCATCCCAATGATAATTCGGGCCGGGACCGTAAGCGCCACATTACAAAGCAGAATAGTCCTAACCTGCGGTTCACTGAGACCAAGATCTGCCTTTACTGCAGTAGCAAAGGGAGCAAAGTTAAACCAGACGACGAATGTTAGAAAGAAGGCAATCCAGGTTAGATGTAGTATGCGGTAGCGACCGCTAAACGAGAATATTCCAGCCACGTTAGACTCTCCTAGAAATCGGTTTTAGACTAAAGAACAAAAGCATGATTTTCAGCCACAAGGGAAGACTTTGATTACTTCAACAAATCCACACTATTCAGCAGAATGAGCAGTTAGAGAGTATGGAGTTTAGGCTTGTTGAAAAAAATCTGGGTTCGCACTAACTTTTTAGGCTGTCCAAAACTTCAAGCATGAATTTTTTCTCCTTGCTTCGGCGCCTCTTTTTTAGGCCGGGCATCAAAATGCTCAATCATCAGATCGGTGAGCACCCGCTTGAGCTGATCGCAAGGGACCTTTTTCATCACCTCCTCACCCAGTTGAGCATCCTTGCCCACCTTGCCACCCATCCAAATATCGGCGGCTTCAACGGTTTCACCGTCCCTGCGGGTCTTGGTGCCAATTAAGCCAATGTCCGCCACCTGGGGTTGGCCGCAGGAATTGGGGCAACCGGTCCAGTGAATCCGAATCGGTCGCGGGGTGGATAGCTCTGCTTCTAGTTCCTGAATCAGATTCAGGGCTCGGTTTTTAGTTTCAATAATCGCCAAGCCGCAAAATTCATTGCCAGTGCAAGAGACCAAGGCTCGGTTCAAGGGCTGCGGGTCTACGGAGAATCGCCCTTGCAGCAGAGGTTCGGCCAGAAAAGTCTCTAAGCGGGAGTCTGGAATGTTGGGAATCAGCAGGTTTTGCTCAACGGTGAGGCGAATCTCACCACTGCCGTAGACTTCTGCCATCCGGGCCAGCTCAAACATTTCATCGGCATAGAGGCGACCAATAGGGACATGCAAACCCACATAATTGAGCCCCGACTGCTTTTGCCGGTAGACACCAATATGATCTCGCTTCTCCCAATCAATTTCATCTTTTTCAGCCGCCGGTTCCAGGGAGTGGCCGAGTTCTGTTTCGACTTCCGCCCGGAACTTCTCAATGCCCCATGCTTCAATCAGGTGCATCATCCGGCACTTCATCCGACTGGCCCGAGGCCCGTTGTCGTTGTAGACCAGCAACATTGCCTTGGCTAGGGGAACCACATCCTCAGGGGGAACCCAAGCATCTAAGGGAACTGCGGTTACATAGTTTTTGGGAGCAAAGTAGCCACCGACAAGCACATTAAAGCCCAGCTTGCCATTCTTAAAGGCTGGAAGATATCCCAGATCGTTGATTTCAGCATGAACCGAGTTATCGCGACCACCGGCTACGGCAATATTGAACTTCCGGGGCAAATTGCTCAGTTGAGGATTACCCTCGCCGTTGTTGGTGATCATGTCCTGGAGATTGCGCACCAGTCCACGGGTATCAATCAACTCATCGGCATCAATCCCGGCCACCGGTGAGCCGGTGAGGTTACGGACGTTATCCATGCCCGACTGCACACTGGTCAAGCCAGCCTTGAGGAGCCGATCAAAGATATCCCCGATATCCTCAATTTGGATGCCCCGCAATTGCAGATTTTGGCGGGTGGTAATATCGGCATTGCCCTGGTCTTGCATCCCAGTCCCATGGCCGTAGCGCTGGACAATGTCTGCCAAGACTCGCATTTGACCTGTGGTCAGAATCCCGTTGGGAATCCGCATCCGCAGCATAAATTTACCGGGAGTGACTGGGCGATGGAAAAACCCCAACCATTTCAGACCATGATCGCGATCGAAGTCGTCCATGGCTTCCCAACCGATTCGGGCAAACTCATCTAACTCTTGCTTTAAGAGCAGCGGGTGTTTTTTTGCTTTTGCTTTTTCAACTTTGTTGAGTTTTTCTTCGGTTTTGGTTGCGTCTGTCACAAACTTTTCCTCCCGCATCCCTGGTAACAATAGAAACAATTCCCCTGTGCTTAAACAGCCTGAGCGCCTAATCTGGGGGTGTAGTTAGGCTAGGTGGCTTTTAGATTTTGATTCGTAGATGTTGTTACAAAAGCAGGGTCTCCTTAACAAATCTTTTTTACCCAGGGGTAACTTGTGACTATTTAGGCTTAAAGATCAAAGGTTTCAAGCTCTATCCAAAGTTATTCTGGGTGAGAAAACTTGGTTAGAAAATTGATTCTCTAGCGACTGCATGCTTAGACTACGAACAACGAAAACAAGACTTCGTAGTGTTTGTTACAAAAAGTTGCTTTTGATGAAATTAATCAATCACAGCAATGCTGTTTTTGCATAAGACAGTGCTGTTTCCCAAAACCAACCGTTTGGTTTTGAGTTTCTAATTATTTCAGCAGATCTTCTGCGAGGGCTACTGCTCCCCACAGCGGTGCCTGATCCCCTAGGGCCGCCGGGACAATCTCAAAATGAACTTCCGGCAGGGCTGTCTGCCGCGCCACCTGCTGAATCACCTGCCAGAAGAGATCGCCAGCCTTAGTCACTCCACCCCCTAACACAAACCGCTGGGGATTAATCAGATTTGCCACATTCCCAATTCCCACCCCCAAGGCCCAGGCAGCCCGCTCTAAAACGTCCCAGGCCAGGGAATCCCCTTGGAGGGCGGCTTGACTGACTTGCTCAGCCGTTAAGTCCATTCCACCGGCTAAGGTCTGGAGCAATGAACCTCGTTGGGGTTGAGCCCGCAACTGCGTTTTGGCCTGCTGAGCAATGTAGGGGCCAGAGGCCAGCCTTTCTAGACAGCCGCGTTTGCCACACAAACAGAGAGGTCCCTGGGGATCAATGACGGTATGCCCAATTTCCCCTGCCATCCCCTCAGCCCCCCGCCAAGGCTGACCGTTAAGAATCCAGCCTCCGCCCACCCCTGTGCTCACGGTCAGGTAGAGCAAGCTATCGTATCCCTGTCCAGCGCCAAAGCGATGCTCTCCCAAGGCAGCAACATTGGCATCTTTGTCAATTTTGACCGGGACACTAAATTCCTCGGCCAGAATATTCTGCAAGGGATAATTTTCCCAGCCTGGAACATGGTGGGAGATGCGCACAACCCCGGTTTGGGCTTCCACAGGGCCGCCAAAGCTGACCCCTATTGCAGCTGGTTTGTGATCCCCCAACAAGGTTTGGATTAGCGATCGCATGATTGCCAGATCTGTTTTGGCATCGCCATCAGCCGGAGAAAGAGCCCGCTGGTAGGCGTGCCACTGGCGATGGCCAGGCAATACCGTTGCGGCGGCCAGCTTGGTGCCACCAAAATCAAGGGCGAGCAGGAACGGGGTCTCCACAACTTAATCTAGAAAGTTAAAAATCCAGTATCGCTGACAGATGCAGTCCCTATTTGCAGCATCCCACAGCTAAGGTTATTTCCCAAAGTGATTAATACAGTTCGCTGTGGCCAGACTGCTGGTACGGTTTTCAGGGGGGCTGCTAATGCCATTACTCCTGCGGACCAACACCTGATCGCCAAGCCCTAGCTAGGATCTTTAGGTCAAGCCCCGGCAGTAATTGCAACCTGGCTAAATTAGTTCCCTCAGACTCAGGATCTCAATGAGCACCCACCAAGACCTGCACCGATTGCTACTGCAACTTGATCAGCGTGGTTACAAAGCCTATCAAGCCATTCAAGGCAGCTATGAGTTCCCTGTTTTTACACTGACAATTGATCATGTCCAGAGTGATCCCTTTGCGCCCCCGAGTGCCTGCCGGATAAAAATACCCCAGGCAAAGGCTGGCTTCCCCCGTGACTGTTACTGCACCCACAGCCGGGAAATTGCCCTGCGGGATTACCTGACCCGTCAGTTTGATCAGGCGGCCCGATCCAGTTGCCGCCCGCAGGGAACCGGGAATAGTGGTTTGATCACCATCGCCCAACCAGGACCAGCAATGCTAGAACGAACTTCGGTCTTGGTGGATGATCAATGGATAGAAGTTCGATTTGGGGTTGGGCTGCCAGCTCAAGGGCGGCGGATTGCCGGAGAACGGGCGGTGAAAATGCTCGGTGATACCCTTCCCCAGGTGGTTCATACTCTCTTATTTCGGGCGTTGGATGCTGCCGCAGTGCAACAGCAGATAGAAACAGCCGAAGATGCTGACTGGCTACGCAACCAGTTAACCCGCAGCGGTCTGGTTGCCTTTGTGGCCGATGGGGCAATCTTACCTCGGCGCAGCGGTGTCGATCAGCATCCCCTGACGGAGGCGTTTCCTTTTCAGTCGCCAGGCTCTTTGCGGGTTGAATTTGCCTGCCCAAACCAGGGCCTGGTTACCGGGATGGGCATTCCCGCCGGAGTTACCCTGATTGTGGGCGGCGGATATCATGGCAAATCCACGCTGCTCAGGGCGATCGCCCAGGGAATTTATAATCACCTGCCGGGGGATGGCCGGGAGTTAATTGTTAGTGATTCTAGGGCTGTGAAGATCCGGGCTGAGGATGGCCGCAGCATTACTGGGGTAAACCTCTCCCCCTTTATTAACCCCTTGCCCCAGGGTCAAAGCCCGACCCACTTCTCTACTGCCAATGCCAGTGGCAGCACCTCCCAGGCAGCCAATATTATTGAAGCCCTGGAGGTCGGAACCCAACTGTTACTCATCGACGAGGATACGGCTGCCACTAACTTTATGATCCGCGATCGGCGAATGCAGGCCTTGGTCAGCAAAGCAAAGGAACCGATTACCCCCTTTGTGGATCACGTGGGTCAGCTCTTCAGCCAGCAGGGCATTTCAACAATTCTGGTCATGGGCGGGAGTGGGGATTACTTTGACGTTGCCGATACAGTGATTGCAATGGAGAACTTTCAGCCCCAGGAGGTAACAGGCAAAGCCCGAGCGATCGCTAAACAATACCCCACAGAACGGGCACCGGAAGGAGGACAGGAATTCAGCTTGCCTGGGCCACGGAGACTATCAGCAGACTGTTTGCCCAAAACAGCGAAATCCTTGAAATTCAAAGTCTAGGGGGACACGATTAGCTTGGGCAAAGAAAGAATTGATCTCTGGGCAGTGGAGCAGTTGGTGGAGTCAGGACAGCTACGGGCGATCGCCGCCACCCTAGTTTATCTGCAGCAGCATGGTTTCGAGGATAATCTGCTACCAGCAGTTTTAGATCAACTGATGACTGAAATTCAAACCCAGGGTCTAGATCAACTGAGTCCCTTTCCCCGAGGGGATTTGGCTCAGTTTCGCAGTCTTGAACTTGCTGCCGCCATCAACCGAATCAGAACGTTGCAAGTCCATTGAGAGCAATAAAAAAAGACCTCCTCATTCGAGAAGGTCTTCGCCATAACCAATCTTCAGTCAATACGTTGACTTAGATTAGTAGTCAAAGTCACCACCCATACCAGCACCAGCGCTAGCAGGGGCACCGTCTTTAGGTTCGGGCTTATCGGCAATGATGCACTCCGTTGTCAGCACCATTCCGGCAATAGAGGCCGCATTCTGGAGAGCAGAGCGGGTTACCTTAGCAGGGTCAACAATGCCAGCCTCAAATAAGTCGACAAAGTTACCTTCCGAAGCGTCATAGCCGACATTAAAGTCTTTCTCTTTAACGCGTTCGGCAATTACAGCCCCATTTTGTCCAGCATTTTCAGCAATCCGCTTGAGAGGAGCCGTCAGGGCACGCTCAACGATTGTTGCCCCAATTAACTCTTCCCCTTGAAGGTTGCTAGCCGCCCATTCCCCTAGCTGAGGGGCAAGATGGGCCAGAGTTGTACCGCCACCAGGGACAATACCTTCTTCAACAGCTGCCTTGGTGGAGTTAATCGCATCTTCTAAACGCAGCTTGCGATCTTTCATCTCCGTTTCCGTAGCTGCCCCAACCTTAATCACAGCGACGCCGCCAGCTAGCTTAGCCAGCCGCTCCTGCAGCTTTTCTTGGTCGTAGCTCGACTCGGTTTCTTCCATCTGACGACGAATCTGCTCACAACGGGCTTTGACTTCAGACTCGTTGCCATCAGCCACCAAGGTGGTGCTGTCTTTGGTAATCGTGATTCGGCGGGCTTTGCCCAGCATCTCTAGCTTGGTGGCATCCAGTCTCAGACCGGCATCTTCAGTGATCACCTGACCGCCAGTCAGCACCGCAATGTCTTCTAGCATGGCTTTACGGCGATCGCCAAATCCAGGCGCTTTCACCGCCGCCACATTTAGCACCCCCCGCAGGCGATTGACCACCAGGGTGGCTAGGGCTTCTTTCTCAATATCTTCAGCAATGATCACCAGCGGCTTGCCGGAGCGAGCCACTTGCTCAAGCACCGGGACCAGATCCTGAACCAGGGCAATTTTTTTGTCAGTTAAAAGAATGAAAGGCTCATCTAGGACTGCTTCCATCCGTTCTGGATCAGTGGCAAAGTAGGGAGACGTATAGCCTTTGTCAAAGCGCATGCCTTCGGTGATTTCTAGTTCGGTGCTCATTGAGCGCCCTTCTTCTAGAGAAATCACGCCTTCTTTGCCAACTTTATCCATGGCATCGGCAATCATCCGACCGACTTCCTCATCATTCCCAGCGGAGATGGTTCCGACCTGGGCTACAGCCCGAGAGTCTTCGATTGGGCGGGCCTGCTCGGCAATTTTGCCAACCACAAACCCAGCAGCCTTATCAATTCCCCGGCGGATGGAGATCGCGTTAGCGCCAGCAGCAACGTTGCGCAGCCCTTCTTTGACCATCGCATGGGCCAGAACCGTGGCGGTGGTAGTGCCATCCCCAGCAACGTCGTTGGTTTTGGAGGCAGCCTGGCGAATCAGGGCCACCCCGGTGTTTTCGATCGTGTCTTCGAGCTCAATTTCCTTGGCGATCGTGATGCCATCATTGACAATTTGAGGAGAGCCAAATTTTTTCTCTAGAACTACGTTGCGGCCTTTGGGTCCTAGAGTGACAGCAACTGATTCGGCTAGAATGTCCATGCCTTTTTGCAGCGCTTGCCGGGCATTTTCGTCATAAATAATTCGTTTAGCCATCGATGTTAACCTCGGTGAATAGTGCAGTGAGTTTGGCTTAGAGCGTTGTAATGCCAGGGGATTTACTGATAAACCCCAGTCAGCCTGGCAAACACTAATTAGTTAACAACCGCCAAAATATCTTTTTCCGACAGGAGAACATACTCGTCTCCCCCCAGTTTGATATCAGTCCCGGCGTACTTTGAATACAGCACTTTGTCGCCAACTTGCACTTCAACGGGTTGTCGTGAACCATCATCATTCCGCTTGCCGGGGCCAACGGAGCCAATTTCGCCCACTTGGGGTTTTTCTTTAGCTGTCTCAGGTAAAAGAATCCCCCCTGGGGTTTTTTCTTCCGAGGCACTGACTTTGACAAATACGCGATCGCCCAGTGGCTTAACAGTAGAAACGCTTAATGAAATAGCAGCCATACAAAATTCTCCAGACTAGATGATTGAGACACAAAAGCAATGGAGTTTAGATCCTTAGGATCTATCTCCAGAGGCAAAAAGTCTTTAGGGCAAAGGCTAGGGCTGATTTTCAGCTTTTCTCAACCTTTGGCTTGGGACAGAAGTTAGCACTCTCCGCTCCCGAGTGCTAATCTATCGAAGCTAAAGCTCAATTGCAAGCACAGAAATTGTACGGGTTCCCGAACTGAAGTGACTGGAAGAATTTCGGCGATCCAATTTAGTCAAATAGCATAGCCCCGGCGGCTTGTAAATTAAGCCAGCTTGATTTTGGCTCAACGGGTGAGCTGAGTCTGGGGAAGCTAGTCTAGGGTCGGTAAACTATTCCCCTTGATCTAACTGCGATCGCATTTCTTCTAACTCGGCATCAATCGCCGTTGAAGCTTGATTTTGGGGCATCTCATCCGCCGCTGGCAACTGGCCTTGATCAGCAGTAGCCGGACCGAGCAATCCTAAGTCTCGTTTCATCCCCTCTAGCTCGGCATTGACATCACTGCCACTTTCTAGTTGGGCAAATTGCTTCTCTAAAGAGTCTCCAGAAAGTTCAGCAACCGCTTCGGAGCTCGCTTCCATTTGCATGACTTTATCTTCCATGCGCTCAAAAGCTCCCAGAGCGCTGGTGGTATCCACTCGCCCCATAACCTGATTAATTTGCTCACTGGCCTTAGCCGCCCGGGCCCGCGCTTTGAGCATTTCTTTTTTGGTCTTAGCCTCGGAGAGTTTACTCTCCAGGGCGGTAAGATTTCGCTTCAGGGACTCAACCTGAACACTTTGATGCTCAAGCTGTCCCTTCAAGCCATTGGCCGTTTCGGCAAAAGTCTTTTTGCGGGTTAGGGCCTCCCGGGCCAGGTTTTCTTCTCCCTTTTGCAGGGCCAATTGAGCCCGCTGCTGCCATTCGTTGGATTGAGTTTGAGACTGATTGTATTGCTGCTGTAACCGTTTTTGAGAGGCAATGGCTTGAGCCACGGCCTGGCGCAATTGGATTAAATCCTCTTGCATATCAATCACAGTTTGTTCTAGAACCTTTTCTGGATCTTCGGCAGAACTCACTACAGCATTGAGATTAGATCTAACGACCCGGCTAACACGGTCAAATAACCCCATAACTCCGTTTTCCTTTAGTTGATTACATTATTAATTTCAGCCTAGCTGAATCTTCTCTGACTTGATCTTGTCATTATTCTGGTTGCTCAGGCGGGGGGGCTAGGGGAAGTTTCTCCTGGTCGTCCCCCTCTAGCAAGTTCTGCTTCATTGCCGCTAGTTGCTGGTCAATGTTGCTGCCAGATTCTAGGGCAGCAAACTGCTTTTCTACATCATCCCCACTGCTTAATTCTGCGATCGCATCGGCTTCAGCCTCTAGTTGGTGAACCCGCTCTTCCATGCGCTCAAACGCCCCCAGAGCATTGCTGGTACTGACTCGACCCAAAGATTCATTCAATCCCTGGGAGGCTTTGGCTGCCCGCGCTCGGGCAATATACATATCTTTTTTGGTTCTGGCCTCGGAGATCTTGCTCTCCAGCTCAGCCATGTTTTGTTTAAGTTTGGCAATAATCTGGGTTTGCTGCCCCAGCTGAGCCTTGAGCCCCTGGGCGTTGTCTGCGTAGGATTGGCGACGAGCCAGCGCTTCTCTGGCCAGGGTTTCATCCCCCTTTTGTAGGGCCACTTGAGCCCGCTGCTGCCAGTCATCCGCTAAGGATTGGGCTTGAGCCTGTTGCCGTTCTGAGCGTTTTTGGGTAGCGATCGCTTGGGCCACCGCCTGGCGCAGTTGGATTAAATCCTCCTGCATATCCACAACTGTTTGTTCCAGAACCTTTTCCGGGTCTTCGGCCTGATTAACCAAGCTGCTGACATTGGCTCGAACGACTCGACTAATCCGGTCAAACAATCCCATGGCTGACTCCTAGGTCGCAAGTAGCGGCAATGTGATCCTGCATCTGGCCTCTTCAGGGT
>JBGTDP010000299.1:0-4628 GCA_041748255.1 Thermosynechococcaceae cyanobacterium
GTCTGAACTGCCTGCGTAAGGTTGCCCAATAGGGTCTTCGGTGGGCGCGATTGAGGAGAGGTCATAGATAATCTTACCGGCTGCCTAATACAACAATTGACGCAGCCAAAGCTGCAAAAGTTGATAATCGGCTTGATCAAACTTTAATCTTAATTGATCATACAAGCGATGGACTTTCCTGGTCTTTGGTTCCTTGCTGATGGCGGGGATCTAGAAGTTGATATAGAGAAATGAGGTTGACATAGAATTGTCGCAAGAGGTTCAGGTTTTCTCAAGCGCTTAATCCAGGCTTCCCAAAGGACTATCTCCATGGCTCGTACAGCAGGTAAGCTCACGTTGCAAGATTTTCTAGCGCTCTCCCAGAGTAGCGATCGCTATGAATTAGTGGAAGGAGAATTAAAGCCTAAGGTGTCACCGAAATACCAGCATTCTACTATTCAGGGCCGATTGTTCCGGTATCTCGATGACTGGTGTGATCAGCAGCAGGTGGGTCGAGTTCGTCTGGAATGGGGTGTTATTCTCCAACGGCGGGGAGTTGATTGGGTTCCGGTTCCAGATCTGATCTATGTCTCCTACGAACGTCTGCCTCGAACGTGGCAAGAAGATCAGCCGTGCCCGGTAGCCCCTAAGTTAGAGATCGAGATTATCTCACCAGGCCAGACCTTTGGGGAACTAACCCAAAAGGCCACAGACTACTTGGTAGCTGGGATAAACCGAGTATGGATTGTGGATGCCAAAGCCCAGCCTCTAACAATTTTTAGTCATGATTCCCTACCGGAAACGCTGCTGGCAGAGGCTGCGAGTGAAGATTCTTTGCTGCCTGGATTCGAGCTTCCTCTGGTCCGTTTGTTCGGTAAACCTACTCAAGGAAGCTGAGTTAAGCAGTATCACCTGAACGCGGGGAGTGTAGAAACTCTAGTGAATTATGTTCACCATTCCAGGCGCAGACCGCTATGTTCTGGAAGTGTTCAATTTCTGAGCAGTTCTGAGAATTTGTCCGGCAAGAATCGCCGCCCCAAACCCATTGTCAATATTGACGACTCCGATGCCCGCGGCACAGGAGTTAAGCATGGTTAACAGGGGGGCGAGGCCGTTAAAGCTAGCGCCATAACCAATGCTGGTGGGCACGGCAACCACCGGGCAATCGGCCAGACCAGCAACGACACTGGCTAAGGCCCCTTCCATGCCAGCAATCACGATCAGCACATCCGCCTGGGCGATCGCATCTCGATGACTGAGCAGACGATGAATCCCGGCCACGCCCACATCCCAAAGCTTTTGGACCTGAAACCCACACAGGGCAGCGGTGACGGCAGCTTCTTCGGCCACCGGCAGATCAGCGGTGCCAGCAGAAATTAATCCGACAATACCGGGATGCCGAGGTTCACTGGGCAAAGCAGTGGTGGCACAGATTCGTGCGGCTGGGAAATAGTGCAGATCCGGGAGCTGGGCCTGAAGCTGGGGGTAAACCTCCGGATCAATCCGGGTGGCCATTACACAAGGGTTGCGCGCCTGCATGGCTTGGATAATCTGAATAATTTGATCAGGGGTTTTTCCCGGTCCCCAAATCACCTCTGGAAAGCCTGTGCGCAGGGTACGGTGGTGATCCACGCGGGCAAACTCCCCCACCGGCTCATAGGCAAAATACTTGAGCTTCTCTAGGGCGGCCTCTGGGGTCACTTGCCCCTGGGCCACGGCATTGAGCAAGATCTGTAACGCTTCCGGCTGAGTCACTAACTATCCCACGCTGATATTCTTCTACAATTCTAGGTTCTTCAATGTACTACAGTCCCCAATTGGGAGAGAACGATTCCAGATTGGACAACTAAAAGTGGTAAAATGTGACCACATGGTAGCCAAAAGTCATAGGTCTAGGTTATGAAAAGCATTGGCATCCGTGAGTTTAGAGATAAAGCCTCTCACTACTTGGCAAGCCAAGAAATGCTGGCAGTCAGGCGACATGGCAAACTCATAGGACTTTATATTCCTATTCAGCAATCAGAAGACGAAGAAATCCGAAAAGCCCTTGATTGCTTAGGAGAGACCGTAGAGAAAGTACTGGGCCAGAGTGACCTGGACGAAGAGTCGCTCAGCAACGGCTTAAACCTTTCCCAGCCGCAGTAGAGTGCGTCTAGTCGTCGATGCCAATATTCTGGTTGCTGAACTCATTCGTAAACGCGGGCGAGAATTAATTTCATACCCGTCTTTAGAGCTTTACATGGCTGAACGGGCCTGGGATGAAGCCCGTTATGAGCTAGACAAACGGATAGCGCTAATGATGCAAAAAGGCTGGTTTGATCAAGATATGGGGCAGCACCTTTTGAACCATGCCTTTAATCTTGCAGAAGCAAGAGTGGTTCTAGTGCCCTATGAAGTCTATGCAGTTCAAGAGCTTATAGCCAAAGCACGAATACCCCGTGATCTCGATGATTGGCCGACCGTCGCTCTAGCTTTAGTACTGGAAGCAGCTATCTGGACTTCAGATCAAGATTTTTTTGGATGTGGGTTGCCGACTTGGACGACTGATACACTTCTAGCCCATCTTGCCTCTGATTAATTTGGCGCTTGGCAGCAGGACTAATCTCAACTGTGTAAGTCACGGGGCGGACCTACAGGTTAAGCTCTTTTTTTAGAGCTGCTAAAGAGGTGGTTCCTTTTTCCCCAGCCTCAATTAAAGCAGCATGGGCATCTTTTAGGTCTTGGCGATTCTCTAGTTCTTCTAGCAGGGCTAAGTCCTCAAGGGGAACAATGGCGGCCAGATCTTTACCGCGACGGTGTAATACAATCCGCTCCTTACCAAAACCAACTTGATTGAGCGTATCTGCAAAGTTATCGCGGACTTCACTAGCGGGCAAGCGCTTCATGGGGAAAATCAAAGGTTTTGTACGTTATGTCCGTATTGTACTTGATGTTCTATGTAGAACTTTAGCTGCGTTCAGAGTGACTACGATGGCAACTGCGAGGGTCTATTTCTCTACTCTGAGTTCTTCAATGTTCCATAGCCCCCAACTGGGTAAGCCGGAATATTTCAAACCCTGAACCCGTTCGTGGACACTGACCAAAGCTACCTCATTGACTAAGTGAATCACGGGCAACTGGGACTGGACAATCTGCTGGAACTGGGCATAGATGGCTTGGCGCTTGGTTTGATCCTGCTCTTGGGCTCCGGCAGCAAACAGGCGATCAATTTCTCGTTCCCACTCCGAGACTTGCCAACCCGCGATCGCTGGCTGCCCCGGCTGCTGCCCCAGGTTAAAAGTATGGGAGCCGCCATCACTGGTCCAGAGATTCGCCCCGCCGTGGGGTTCGACCCCGCCGGTAAACCCAATTAGATGACATTCCCAGTCACGGGAGCTGGTGAGCTTATCGACCAGGGTGTTGAAGTTAATCGGGTTAAAGTCCACTTGCATCCCAATCTGGCTGAGGTTTTGTTTAATCTGGGCCCCGATCGCTTCGCGGATTTTATTGCCGGAGTTGGTCAGCAGCGTAAACTGGACCCGGTTGCCCTGGGCATCTAAAAGCTGACCCTGGGGATTATATTGAAACCCCGCCTTTAAGAGCAGTTCCCTGGACTTGTCGGGGTTATAGTCATACACTTTTAGTCCCGCCTCAGGAGCCAGAAAGTAGGGGCTTTGGACTGAAACCGGTGAATTTTGGATCACCCCAATCCCCTGAAAGACATTGTTAATCATCTGCTGGCGATCAATCGCGTAGGCGATCGCTTGGCGAAACGCCAAGGTGTTAAACCAGCGGGACTTAACTGGATCGACAATCGGTCGCCCTTTAGCATCCTTGGCTTTGTTGAGATTAAAGGAGATATACGTGGTCCCCGACCAGGGACCGCCGTTATAAACCTGAATTCCCCGCTGCTGTTCCTCTTGTTTTAGGAGGGCAAAGTACTCCGGTCGCAGGGGCCGAACATCCCCCATCACATCTAAGTCCCCAGAGCGGAAGTTGAGTAATTGCGTCTCAGTGGACTCGATCACCTGCCAGATAATCCGGTCAATGTAGGGGAGTTGCTGCCCCTGATCATCCCGCTGCCAATAGTGGGGGTTGCGGCGAAACACGACCCGCTGTCCGGAGGTGAAGCTGGCAATCCGGTAGGGACCATTCACAATAATTTGAGTCGGATCGGTATCAGTGCCCCAGGTGGAAAGGAACTTGAGATTACCATCTGAGCCTTTAGCCTGAACAGAATCTTGGAGAGCGTGGCGGGGCAAAATCGCCACATTCCCTGGCGGTCCGGTGGTAGTGCGCAAAAACGGGGCAAAGGGTTCTGGGAGGATAAATTCTATCCGGCGATCGTCTAACTTTCGCACCGTAGGGAAAGCCCCGCTAGGACCAATTTTGAGATTATCCTCCGCGTCCGTGGGGATTTGTTTGTTAAAGATAATCTCTTGGTAGGTAAAGACGACATCATCTGCAGTCAGGGGCTGACCATCGGACCACTGCAATCCCTTTCTGAGGGTAAAGACCACGCGCTGCTGATCTGGGGAAATCTCCCAAGTTTCTGCTAAGGCTGGTTTAATCTCCCCCGTCACCCCATCCTCAGCGGTTAACCCCTCATAGCTGAACAAAAACACACTGGGGAATTCTTGGTTGAGGGCATAGTTAAAGGTTTTGGGATC
>JBGTDP010000300.1:0-11294 GCA_041748255.1 Thermosynechococcaceae cyanobacterium
TGATTTCCGGCCATTAATTTTTGCAGGGCCTCCTCAGGACTGATTGCAGGGGCGATCGCATCGGCAGCTTCAGCTTGTTTAACTAGCCCTAGGCTGGCGGCTGCGGCGACAAGGGCTCCGGTTGAGCCGAGTTTTAGCAGGTCACGACGACCGATGAAACCATTTTTGCTACTCATATTGTTGATTCTCCAAAAGAAATTGAAGCATTAAAAAATTATCGTTAAAAACGCTAAGTCACCTTTAGCTTTGACTTTTAATTCTGATATTTCTGATTAATTTTCCCTGTCTTACAGAGAGGCAATGCATTTAACAGAGCGAATCTCCATCACATCTGAGATGTAACAGGTTCCGCCAAACTTATTCAGCAGGGGGCGAAGATTTTCGACCACTATCTTGAGCTGATCAGGCATACAAAAAGCAATAATATAAACATTGTCGAGCATGGTCATGTCTAAATCTTCACTGCCTTCTCGCAATCCTTTACCGGCAACATTGCGGATCACCGCATGACCATGAACCCCTGATTTATCTAAACTGCTTAAAATCTTGCCTAGCTCAAAGGAGTTGGCAATAATTTCGATTTTTTTAACAAGATGCATGGGTTTATCTCCACAACAGTTCAATTCCGTATAGATAAAGCGGAATGCCGACGATGATATTAAACGGGAATGTCACCGCCAATGCCGTCGAAACGTAGAGGCTGGGATTTGCTTCCGGGACAGTCAACCGCATCGCTGCTGGAACAGCAATATAGGAGGCACTGGCACACAGAACAGAGAACAAGAGGGCATCTCCTTGCGGCATGTTCAGAAATCTAGCGATTAGCAGCCCAATGCCAGCGTTGAGTATAGGAATTAGTATGGCAAATGAGATCAGAAAAAAGCCGGTTTTTTTAAGGTCCTTAATTCTTCTGGCAGCAACGAGCCCCATATCCAGCAAAAAGAAGGTTAGCACCCCGTAGAACAGTCCCTGAGTAAAAGGCTCCAAAACTTCCCAGCCGTGCTCTCCGGTCAACACACCGATTAAGAGACTGCCCACCAGCAGAAAGACTGAACTGTTGAGAAACGCCTCCTGCAGCACTTCTGACCAGACAAAGTCCCGCTTTTCTTCAACCGTAAATAGATTCACCAGGATCAGGCCAACAATGATTGCTGGCGACTCCATCAGAGCAAGGGCTGCGACCATGTAGCCATCAAAATCAATCCCCAGTTCTGTTAGAAAAGCGCTGGCCGTGATGAAGGTAACGGCACTGATAGAGCCATAAGTGGCAGCGATCGCTGCGGCATCATAGGTATCCAGCTTCAGCCTGAGAATAAAAAAGGTGTATAGCGGCACAATACAAGCCATCAACATTGCTGCCAAGAGCGTCAGCACGACTTCCTGGGTCACACCACTCTTAATCAGCTCTACTCCACCCTTAAACCCGATCGCAAAAAGCAAATAAAGTGAGAACAGTTTCGGGATCGGGGCGGGTATTTCCAGGTCAGATTTAACCAGAACAGCCGTCATTCCCAAGAAGAAAAACAGAATGGGTGGATTTAGGATGTTAGATATGATCAAACTGGCATCCATGTCCATCCCTCCTGATGCTGAAGCCGGAAGTTCAAAAAACTTTGCATTGTCAAAAAGTTAATGTAGCGGATGGATCATGATGTACCGTGTCCCGTGACCCCCTGTCAATCAGATGTTCCTGTGATCGCGATCAGCAGCCGATCATGCTAACGCCCTAAGCCACAACCTCGGGCAACGGCTCACGGCTCTAGAGTCTTCATGATGCCCCCCTCAAGGCTGGATTAATGTCTCAAAGGGCTGGGGATTATTTACCCGAAATATTGCTAGGAGATCAGCCCGTGACCAATCCAAATAATCGCTGGCTTCGTCGCTTAAGTTTAATCCTGCTAATTACCGTGAGCATGATTGCTTGGGGGATTATGGCCTGGCTTTCGCTTGATCTATGGCGGGCGGCTTTAACTTAAGCCGCGTTAGAGCCTTGATGCTTAAAATCAGCTTTCCCGATCGCTGCTCAAGGGGGAAAGCCGAAACGGTAAGATCAAAACAGCACGTTTCTCTAGAAAATTCGTTGCTTTGCCGTTGTGGTCCCTTTAAATTCTATGCCCCATTCCCCTGACAAAACTGCCATTTTAGATGTGCTGCGTCCAGTTCAAGATCCTGAGCTGCAAAAGAGCTTAGTGGAGTTGAACATGATTCGCAACGTGGAAATCCAAGACGGTAAGGTTAGTTTGACCCTTGTTCTCACGACTCCGGCTTGCCCCCTGCGGGAAATGATTGTGGATGACTGCAAAGCCGCAATTCATACCCTGCCGGGAGTCAAAGCAATTGAGATTGATGTCACGGCTGAGACGCCGCAACAAAAGCAATTGCCCGATCGCACTGGGATTAGCGGGGTCAAAAATATTGTTGCTATATCCAGTGGTAAAGGCGGGGTGGGCAAAAGCACGGTGGCGGTCAATATTGCCGTGGCCCTGGCTCAATCTGGGGCGGCGGTGGGGTTAATTGATGCCGATATTTATGGCCCTAATACCCCCACGATGCTGGGCTTGGAGCAGGCAGTGGTTGAGGTGCGTAAAGAACCTGAGGGAGATGTTTTGCAGCCGGCATTTAACCACGGCGTAAAGCTTGTGTCCATGGGGTTTTTGATTGATAAAGACCAGCCTGTGATCTGGCGGGGGCCAATGCTCAATGGGATTATTCGCCAATTTCTCTATCAGGCGGACTGGGGGGCGTTAGATTACCTGATTGTGGATTTGCCCCCCGGCACGGGGGATGCCCAACTGACGATGGCTCAGGCGGTGCCGATGGCGGGTGCGGTGATTGTTACGACCCCGCAGAAAGTGGCGCTGTTAGATTCGCGCAAGGGGTTGAAAATGTTTCAGCAGCTGCAGGTGCCAGTGCTGGGCATCGTAGAGAATATGAGTTACTTTATTCCCCCAGATCTGCCGGATAGGCAGTACGACATTTTTGGCTCTGGAGGCGGAGAAAGGACGGCTCAAGAGTTGGGCGTGCCCTTGCTGGGACGGGTACCCCTGGAAATTTCCCTGCGCCAGGGTGGAGATGTGGGGTTGCCGATTGTTTTAAGTGATCCTGACTCCGCCGCTGCCCAAGAATTAACGGCGATCGCTCAACGGGTGGCAGGCAAAGTCTCCGTGGCTGCTTTAGCCTAGGTAGGCTAGACTAATGCTCGCAGTTGCACGGACAAGATCTGCTTAAACAATGTTGCAGTCTTCCTTTAAGCGAGTTTGTTGGCAGCCCTGGCTCAAACCCTGGCGACAGCTAGACTGGTCTTTGTTTTTCCTGTGCGTCGGACTGACCCTGCTGGGGGGACTGTTGATTCGCAGTGCTGAACTCAATCAGAGATTGACGGAGTGGGAACAGCATTGGATTGTCGGCGGGATCGGGATTGTCTTGGCCCTAGCGATCGCCCGCTTTCAATACGAATACCTGCTGCCCCTACGCTGGGTCGTCTACGGGGTAACTAACCTGGCTTTGCTGGCGGTGATGTTTGCCGGCACCTCTGCCCTGGGAGCCCAGCGCTGGATCACCATTGGTGGCTTTAATGTTCAGCCCTCGGAATTTGCCAAGGTGGGGCTGATTATCATCTTGGCGGCGACCCTCCATTTTCAACCCGCTTCGACGATCCCGGCGGTCATGAGAACCCTGGCGATCGCGGCTGTGCCCTCGGCGCTGGTCTTCCTGCAACCGGACCTGGGAACCTCCTTGGTGTTTGGGGCGATTACCCTGGGAATGCTTTACTGGGCCAATGCCAGTCCAGGGTGGATTATTTTAATGATTTCACCGATTGTTTCGGTGATTTTGATCAATCTCCCCCTACCGTTCAATTTGTCCTTGATCTTGTGGCTGGTTTGGGTGCTGGCGATGGGGATTATTGGCTGGAGAAGCATTCCCCAACCCATGCTGGGAGCTTTAATTGGCCTGGTGATCAACCTGGCCGCCGCTGGGGTGGGCCGGATTTTGTGGGAACTGTTAAAGGACTACCAAAAAGACCGGTTGATTTTATTCTTAGATCCCGATAAAGATCCTTTGGGTGGGGGCTATCACTTAATCCAGTCTCGGATTGCGATCGGCTCTGGCGGCCTCTGGGGGGCGGGTCTTAACCAGGGCACTCAGACGCAACTAAGTTTTATCCCCGAGCAACACACGGATTTTATTTTCTCGGCGATCGGGGAGGAGCTGGGGTTTGTGGGCGGGGTCGTGATTCTGGTGGTGTTTTGGTTGATTTGCCTACGCTTAATCTTCATTGCCCGCAATGCGAGGGATAACTTTGGTTCTCTGCTGGCAATTGGTGTCTTCTCAATGCTGGCCTTTCAAGCCATCGTAAATATCAGTATGACCATTGGTCTGGCTCCGGTTACTGGGATCCCCTTGCCCTGGCTCAGCTATGGCCGCTCAGCCCTGCTGACAAACTTTATTGCTTTGGGATTGGTGGAATCGGTTGCCAACCATCGACCCCGGCGCAAATACTAGCAGCCGCTGCCTTGACAAGATAAGCTACAAAGTAAAGCACGAGAATCAACTATGGCGGAGACACTCATTTTTCCGGGCTCAGCGGTCAAGGTCAAAAATTCTGGCGATACCTACTTTAGCTTCCAAGGTCAGGTGCAGCGGGTTACTGATGGTCATGCTGCGGTTTTGTTTGAAGGGGGCAACTGGGACAAACTGGTGACCTTTCGGCTGGCTGAATTGGAGCTTGTCGATCTCAGCAAAGGCGGCAAAAAAGGCAAATAAAGGTGGTGCCAGATGCGCGTTCCCCTGCCTCAGTTTTCTATTCAAAATCGCCACCCTGATCACTTAGCAGAGGTGATTGAGACCGCCACCAGTGATTTTTTGGCCCAGTGTTTGGAACCGGAAGATCTAAGCTTTCCGGTCATGCCCGCCTTTGGGAGTTGGGTCAAGTCTGTAGATGAAGACTCCGGCAACCAGGTTTATGGAATTGTCTGTTACGCCACCACCAGCCCCATCGATTCAATTCACCGGGCGCGGGCCTTGGGACTCTCCCTGCAGGAGCTGCGGGAGCAGCAACCCCAGATCTTCGCGATGCTGAAAACAGAATTTAAAGCCGCGATCGTTGGGTTTCAGACCCAAGAAACGGTGTACCAGCATCTCCCCCCTCGCCCACCGCAAATCCACCAAGCCGTCTATGCCTGTGCCCCTAAGGAGATCCTTGAGTTTACCCAAACCTTGGATTTCTTCAGAACGCTGCTGCAAGTGCCAGGCACGCCCATCGATGCCCTCCTAGCCGCAACCATTCGCGAAATTTATCAACTGCGTCAACTGGATCGAGTCTGGTTAATCCAGGCTGGGCGGACCTTGAGTTTGCTGCTCAAGGAAGACTACGATCGCCTGCAGGCGATTTTGAGTCAAATTCATCCCTAGTTGCATGCTTTCCCAGGGATGGTAAAAATTTATCTAGTGCTTTTCAGCGGAGATTGCGGCTGTGACAGAGGCTTTGGTAGACGGGATGATTTTTTGATGGTCAAGCACCATGGTTGTACTGGTACTGGCCTGGAAGCCAATCTGCTGATAAAACCGCTGCTGGTGCGTGGTCATTAGGTAAACCCGCTCCACCCGGTTGAGCAGGGGGTGGGCTAAAACGGTTTCCACCAGTTTTCGGCCTAAACCAGCGCCTCGGTAGTCCGGATGAACCACTACATCCCAAATTGTGGCTCGGTAAACGCCATCGGAGGTGGCCCTGGCAAATCCAATCAAGCGGTCATGATCCCAGACGCTGAACACAGGGTTACTGTTGGCGATCGCAATTTCTAGATCTTCAAGACGGCGATCTTGGGCCCAAAAGGTAGAGGCTTGGAACAAGTCCTGCAACTGCTGAAGCTCTGTCTGGGCAGGGGCAGCCACTCTGCTTGAGGCTAGACCTTCACAAAATTGAATTTGACGATTATCCATGTTCGATTGACTCCCCAGTCTGGGCGCACAAATCGGAGGTTAGCTTCCTAAAAATTAAGCTGATCGGACCTATTTACATAGATTGTAGAAAAATCCGCCGCGAAAAACTGTCTCAATCGCATCACTCCCAGCCCTATTCATTCTCTGGGTTCGTTAGGATATGGGCAGAGAGACTACAAAGCTTGAAGCATCAGCATAAAAATTTACCATTCTCAATAATTTAGCAGGCAAAGCGTTACGCTTCATTGCAAACCCCTGAGTGAGCCTTCACCAAATGGTAGGTTTTTAATGTCTAGACCCGGCAAAAAGATTAGGGAAGGAGAACACACCTTGCACCTGAATTCAAACTCAATCTCAGATCATGCCTCTCGTGAAGATTTGAGTGAATACGTTGCTCATCTTCAATTGCACATGACCTTACAGGCCCGCAATTTGGTACCAACATTAACCCGCGCTGCCGACAGCCGCCAAGAGATGCTGCAACAGACTCAGGCAACCTTTGAGAAACATGTTTCCCGTCAAAGCTACACAAATCCGCTCTAGTCCCTCGGATGGCGATCAACGATAGTTGTTTGAGCTGATGGAGTCATTCAAATCCATCTTTTGGATTTATTCATAAAGAATTATTTAAACTAAAAGCCCCTGCTGAAACTGCCAGGGGTATTTTTTTGGGATTAGGGGTTGAAGCCATCCTTGGAGGGCGATCCGGGATATTCTGATCTCTTGGCGCTTAAAAGTGACACAGATAGTTTAAGGAAATTGTTGTGATTGATCTCAAACAGCTTCGGGAAAATCCCCAGGAATTTGGTCAGCGCCTTGGCCGTCGCGGTTCCTATGATCTTCAGCCGATGTTAGATCTCGATCGCCAGCAGCGCCAGCTAGAGGGAGAGCGATCGCAGTTGCAGGCCCGCAGTAATGCAATTGGCAAAGCGGTAGGGGAGAAAATTCGAGCCGGAGCCAATCCCCAAGATTCTCAGCTCCAGGATCTGCGCCAAGAAGCCAGTCAAATCAAAGCAACCCTGGCTGAACTGGAGCCCAAAGAAAAGGCTCTTAAGGGAAAACTAGAAAACCTGCTACTGACGCTACCCAACCTGCCCAGTGACTCAACCCCGATCGGCGAGAGTGAAGCAGACAATATCGAGGTTCGCCGCTGGGGAGACGAGTATTTACCCCAAAGTCCCCACATCCTCCCCCACTGGGAGCTGGGAGAAAAGCTCGGGATTCTCAATTTTGAGCGATCGGTGAAAGTGGCTCAAAGCCGATTTGCTACCCTGATCGGCGCTGGAGCTGCCCTGGAACGAGGGTTGATTCAGTTCATGCTCGATCGCCAGACTCAGGCTGGATATGTAGAGGTGATTCCCCCTTTTCTGATTAACTCAGCCTCCCTGACGGCAACCGGACAGTTGCCTAAGTTTGCGGATGAGAGCTTTAAGTGCGATCGCGATGATCTCTGGTTGAGTCCGACGGCGGAGGTGCCTGTAACCAACCTCTATCGGGATGAAATCTTAGCAGCAGAAGAGTTGCCGATTTATCATTGCGCCTACACCCCCTGTTTTCGCCGGGAGGCTGGTAGCTATGGCCGGGATACCCGGGGGCTGATTCGCCTACACCAATTTAATAAAGTCGAGCTGGTGAAGTTCGTTCACCCCCAAACCTCTAAGCAGGAACACGAGGCTTTGGTTCGGGATGCTGAGGCAATTTTGCAAGCGTTGCAGCTTCCTTATCGGGTGATTGAGTTGTGTACCGGAGACCTGGGGTTTGCCGCCGCTAAGTGCTACGACCTGGAGGTGTGGCTGCCCTCCTCTGAGAAATATCGGGAAATCTCTAGCTGTTCTAATTTTGGAGATTTCCAAGCTCGCCGGGGCCAGATCCGGTTTAAGGGAGCTGGACAAAAGGGGACTCAGTTTATTCACACCCTGAATGGTTCTGGCTTGGCTGTGGGCAGAACCATGGCCGCAATTCTAGAGAACTATCAGCAATCGGATGGCACAGTGCGCTTGCCAGAAGCCCTACAACCCTACCTGGGGAGAGAGGTTCTGTAAGATGTACAGTTGGTTTTAGGGCTGAATTCAAGCCAGGTCTAGCACTAAATATCTTTAGCAAGTAGTGGCAATCGTCTATCTGACTCTATTCACAGCAGCCTGTGTTTGGGTTCTGACCCTGCGTCAACACCTCAATAGAGCTGTTTTAGCCTATCGAGTTCTACCTGTTCTCAGTCTCTCTCCCTACTTGCTCCATATCTGGTATAGCTGGGGAACCATTACTGGGTTTGCATATATTTCACCGGACGGTCCAACAATTGGCGTTTATCCAGGGCTGGTTGCCTTTGCCGCCCTGAGTATCAGCTTCATTGCCTGTTTAGGAATTTCTACGCTCCGGTTGGCTCATCGGGTTCCCCTGCTTGTCTCCCTCACGCCTGTCGTTACGGGAATCTTTTACTGGCAGATATCCTTGAGGCTGCTCTACTGGCAAGCCCCAGGATTCTTCTTGGTGGATAGTGTGCCGTTGATCTGGCTATTTTTATTGAGCGTCTTGAGCACGGTGTTGATGGGTCTGTGTGCAGCGATCGCACTTAAGAACAAAAGGCCAACTTAGCAATTAATCTGCTTTGAAATTGCTTCAAGCTTCTTGACAAAAGGCTTAAACTAAAAAACAGAGAAAGGGCACCCACCAAAGAAAGTGCGATCCATCCCCGGATGTGCTGCCTAGTCTGGAGTGCTCAGTCCTCACCTTTTATTTACAGTTTGTTTGCCAAGGAGTTCAATGCATGTTGAGAGATCGAGAAGACCAGAAGGTTCCAAACGTCACCTTTCGGACTCGCCAGGATAACCAGTGGGTGGATGTCACCACCGATGAGCTATTTGCGGGTAAAACCGTGATTGTTTTCTCGCTACCAGGGGCTTTTACTCCCACCTGCTCCTCCACGCACCTACCTGGCTACCATGAGCTAGCTAAAGCCTTTCACGAAAATGGCGTCGATGAGATCATCTGTATATCTGTCAACGATGCCTTTGTGATGAACGAGTGGGCCAAGGATCAAGCCGCAGAAAATATCAAACTGATTCCGGATGGCAATGGGGAATTTAGTCAGGGCATGGGAATGCTGGTGGATAAAGCAGACCTGGGCTTTGGTAAGCGGTCTTGGCGCTACTCAATGCTGGTCAAGGATGGCGTTGTGGAAAAGATGTTCATTGAACCGGAAAAGCCCGGCGACCCCTTTGAAGTCTCTGATGCCGAGACCATGCTCAACTATATCAATCCCGAGGCGGCAAAGCCGAAGTTGGTTTCTTTATTTGCCAAGATCGGTTGTCAGTTTTGTGCCCGGGCCAAGGAAATGCTCAAAGAGCATAATATGACCTACGAAGAAATTACCTTGGGCAAGGATATCACCAGCCGCTCTCTCCAGGCAGTGACCGGAGCCTCGACGGTGCCACAGGTATTTATCAATGGCTCCCTAATTGGTGGTTCTGAAGCCTTAGAAGCTTACTTAGCTGAGGGTCAACCTAGCTAGGATGCCTTCAGACGCTAATTAATGACCCATAACAAAGCCCCTGGGCTGATATTTGTCCTGGTCACCTTGTTTCTGGACGTAATCGGGATTGGGCTAAGCAGCCCAGTTTTGCCCAAACTGATTACCCAGGCTGTCGGTGATGTCTCGACCGCTGCCTACTATTTCGGCGCGGTCACGACGGCCTTTGCCTTGATGCTGTTTATCTTCTCTCCGATCCAGGGGGCGCTCTCCGATCAGTTTGGCCGCAAGCCAGTTTTGCTGTTGTCGTTGCTGGGAACGGGGCTGACTTATTTGGGGCTGAGTCTGGCCCCCAGCCTCCCCTGGATCTTTGCTGCCCAAATTCTCAATGGACTGACAGGGGCAAGCTTTGCCGTTGTCTCCGCCTATATTGCCGATATTAGCCAACCGGAAAAGCGGGCGGAATATTTTGGGCTCCTTGGTACAACCCTAGCCCTGGGGTGGATTATTGGGCCTGCCCTCGGCGGGGTATTAAGTCTTTGGGGTCTGCGCGCCCCGTTTGTGATTGCGGCAATAGTTACAAGTTTGAACTTGTTGTATGGGCTGCTGGCCGTGCCTGAGTCCCATCGGCCAGAAAATCGACGGCCTTTTTCTTGGCGAGCTGCCAACCCAATTGGATCCCTGGGCCTATTGCGCCAAAGTCAGGCAATCCTGGGCTTGGCAGCAGTGATCTTTTGTGCCGACTTAGCGCTCCAGTGCTTTATCAGCACCTGGGTTTTGTTCACAACTTATAAGTTCCAATGGGGAGCCTTTCAAGCTGGAGTATCCATTGCCCTGCTGGGATTGATGACAGCCATTGTTCAGGGTGGGATTATTCGCCCGGTAATTGCGCGGTTTGGGGCCCAACGAACGATCGTAGCTGGATTAAGCTTTAGCCTGATCGGTTACCTGCTCTTTGCCCTCGCCAGTCAAGGCTGGATGTTATACGGGGTGATTGTCCTGAATGGCTTTGACTTTGTGGTCAAGCCAACTGCCCAGGGCCTAGTCTCTGGTTTGGTCAGTGCCCAAGCCCAGGGGGCCATCCAGGGGTCTCTAGCTAGCCAGACTGCATTGGCTGCGATTTTCGGACCATTACTGGCAACCAACTTGTTTGGATACTTGACCGCCGATGATGCTCCCCTAAACCTACCTGAGGTCCCCTTCCTGCTGGGAGCCGCTTTATTCGCTTTGGCTTTGGGGTTGGCGATTACCACCTTCTCAAAGAATTTTAACAGCCCTCTCCCTGGGGCCAAGGTTTGATCCGAGGATGGGGCCTTCGTTGGCGAGTAACTGGCTAATCTGCTGGCATTTGTGGATCATCCCCCGGAGCCTATGATTGAAAGTATGGGCTCTAACAAGTTAATCCCCAAGCGTCGAACACAATAACTTTTGCCACACGAAAGCTATGCTTAGGCTCTTGAGGAGACGGGTCATAGCCTAAAACTATTTTTTACCTAGACGCTGGATTGAAGCTATGTCTTCGGATTACCTAGAGAAAATTCTGACTGCCAGGGTCTATGATGTTGCCCAGGAATCCCCCCTGGAATATGCCCCGAATCTATCAGCTCGACTGCAAAATAAGGTTCTGCTGAAGCGGGAAGACATGCAGTCGGTGTTTTCCTTTAAGCTGCGAGGCGCTTACAACAAAATGGCCCGGCTTGCTCCTGAGCTTTTGGCCCAAGGAGTGATCGCGGCTTCTGCCGGAAACCATGCCCAAGGCGTTGCCCTGGCCGCCCATCAGCTCGGCACAACCGCGATTATCGTTATGCCGGTGACCACCCCGCAGGTAAAAGTCGATGCAGTGGCAGCGCGGGGAGCCCAAGTTGTGTTGCATGGCAATACCTAT
>JBGTDP010000301.1:0-27183 GCA_041748255.1 Thermosynechococcaceae cyanobacterium
TGGCCCTTGGGAATCACAATTTGCTCTACGGCCAGTCGGGCTTCTTCTAGGGCTTCGATTTCATCTTGATTGCCCTCACGGGAAAAGAGTTGCAGGTCAGCTAACTCAGGGGTTCCCAACTCGTCCATATTCAACATTCGCCTCAGGGCTCTGGCAATCTGCGGCACAGTGCTGGCTTTAATGACATGTACAGGCAGTTGCCGGGCCTTGGTCATGTGTCTGAGCTTGGAGTGGTTTTTTAAGTGCGATCGCAGCGCCAAAACCACATCCGCACTGTCAAGATCCTTGGTTAGGACCACGGGCAGCTTCAGGGTATAGATCACCTGCTCTAGCTGCTGGCGGCTGACGGCATAGGGGTAGATGTGCAGGGGCAAATCTTCTCCGTTAGGCCCCGCCTCCCGGCTAGGGTTACCGAAGCTGTCTCGGCGACTGAGGGATTCATTTAAGAGCTGTTCAAACTCGTGGTCTGCCCCCGATAATGGCTGCGACTCCACCGGTAGGGGCAGGGGCGATATCTGTCCAGAAGCTCGCCAACCCGTTGAGCCCAGGGTGGTTCGGGGAGCTGTCTTGACCAAGGACACTGGCGGAAGCTCATGGGTGATGGTGACCTTGCCTGCGGCATCAACGTTGCGGACCTGAGGCTGAGGTTGCCGGCCTCGCAATAGGGTATCGACGGTCTGGGCTACTTCCTCATGAATGATCCACCGTTGCCGTTCTAGCATTTCCACGGCAATATCAAACGTGGGGGGAGCCTTGCGTTCTAAGACGCTCTTTTGGCTGCCCCGGCGTCTGGCTTCTTCGTCCCCCAGAGTCACTGACTGAATTCCCCCCACCAGGTCTGACAGGGTGGGATTTTTAATTAAATTTTCAATTTGATTGCCATGGGCAGTGCCAATCAATTGCACCCCCCGCTCGGCAATCGTGCGGGCTGCCATGGCTTCAAGCTCCGTGCCAATTTCATCAATGACAATCACCTCCGGCATGTGATTTTCCACTGCCTCAATCATCACCTGATGCTGAAGTTCAGGCCGGGCCACCTGCATCCGCCGGGCTCGCCCGATCGCCGGATGCGGTACATCCCCATCCCCAGCAATCTCATTGGAGGTGTCAATGATCACGACCCGCTTCTCTAGCTCATCGGCCAACACCCGGGCAATTTCCCGCAGAGCTGTGGTCTTTCCCACCCCTGGACGGCCTAAGAGCAAAATTGAGCCCCCGGTTTCCACTAAATCCCGGATCATCCCAATCGTGCCAAATACAGCCCGTCCCACCCGACAAGTCAAGCCCACAACCATTCCCTGTCGATTTCGAATCGCACTGATCCGGTGTAGGGTGCGCTCAATTCCGGCCCGGTTATCGCCACTGAAGTGTCCCACCCGTTGAATAGAGTAATCAAGATCTTCGCTAGTGACGACGGGTTCACAGAGGTACTCAGCTTTGCCTGGAAAGCGGGCTTCTGGGCGACGACCAACATCCATCACCACCTCAATTAAGCTGGCCCGATCAGGGTGTAGATCAAGGTGCTGTCTGATATGGCCAGGTAAAATTGTGAGCAGCTTATCGAGATCGTCTGTTGTCAATGTTTCTACGCAAGCGTTGTCAACCATAAGTCAGCTATTGGGATACTGATGTTTTTAGAATGGAAGGGAACACATGGGCAAGGGCGATCTAACTAAACGTTTTAACAGCCGGTTTGTTTAAAGGCCAACGGGAATGTCCTCCTGAGTTAAGAATCTCAACGGCTGGCGCCGCTAAAGGTTTGAGCTGAGAAACCACAGCAGCTGCTGTGGCTACTGCCTGCTGAAGCAGTTGCGGGTTAGCTGCGAGGGTCTGAGGTAAAGGAGTGACATCGGCTGCTAGCACGGGTGCCAGTAGTGTGCGGGCAAAGCTGCCATAGGCCACCCCAGCCACAAAGGACTGGGAGGGCTCAAGGGGCAGGGGATTATCCCGGACTAAATTAGGTTTGAGCAGACCCATGGCTCTAAGTTTAGGGACGGTGTGGCGATTTGTCCCTCCAGCTAACTGGACATAACCTGGCAAGCGGGCGGCTAAGACTTTTTGAGCCAGCTTGATAGTGGCGCGAGTTGTCCCGGTGCCGATATCCCCACTCATCGGGCGTCCATCTGTCTGCCAAATCAAGGGGCAGGGCAGGGGAGAGAGGATTTGATAAAGCTCCCGCAAATACTGGATCAGTCCTTCCCCATCCGGACAGCTCACTGCAACCAATTTAAGCTGATCGACGTAGGGAGCGATCGCCTGCCAGAGATGGTGAAACTCCCTTTGCCGTCCAACCTGGGTATGGATTTCTAGGGCATCAATGCCGCTCTCAACGATAAATTCACCCACTACCGCCGGAGAATAAACCTGGGCGTTGGCGGTAATATGCTCAATCGGGCAGACGGGCAGACAACGACCACACCCGTAGCAACGTTGCTCTAAAACCCCAGCCCCAGCGGGCGAGTCAAAGGCAATTGCTTCGGCGGGGCAGACACTAACACAGGGCTGGGGACAAGCTTCTAGACAGTCAGTCGGGTCAAATTGAGCTTTGCGAAAGTGGGGGTCTTCGCCATCATTCAAGCTCACCATCAGCCAGGGGAGATCAGGGCAGAGGGATGGGCCACAGATTTGGGCTGCAGCTTGCAGCCCCTCTCGGGCGGCTTGGATCACGGCGGGATCGGCTGCGACATCAATACAGTCTGCTCCCGCAAGGGTATAGGCCAAGGTCAGGTTGCGAATTGCGGGCAAATGCTGATAACTGGCCCCACAAATTAACTTAAACCAGTGGCCTGCTCTTAAGGAACGTAAGGGTCGGTATTGATCTATCACCCCTATATGCTAATTCTCCTTTGCTGAAAATTGCTCTGTGCCCAGACATCAAGCAGCAACCAAGGTTTCCTGGAGGGGCAACCACCGAAAGGCGCGATCGCCGCCCAACTCAATTGCAACTTTAACGTTTGGCACCAGACTCGGCAAGGCACATAGAAACTCCACCTCTTGGCGAGAAAGCCGCTGACCATCGACTAGCCATAGCACTAGCCCTTTTGCTTGAGGGGACAAATGCTCAAGGTGATAGTCAAGCAGGGGGGGAAGAAAGTAGGTTCGCAGTTGACTTTTACCTAAATGGGGTGGCCGCACCCCATGGACACCCGTCAAATAGGATGAAAGATCCCCCAATCCTGGAGCTGACCTGTGCAGGGTGAAATAGCCAGCACTCCGAAGTCGACGCTGATAGCGACCTTCATATCCACCTTCGGGGGGAACATAGAGTCCTAAAGCGCCAGCGGTCTCTAAGGCTTGGATGAATTTTTTACCTGTCGTGATCAGTGCCATGATTGATGAATGGTTGATGTTGAACGTGTTGTCTGCAGCCAATTCGCTGTAATTTAAATCTGCCGAGGAAATTGTCACAGCAATTATTTAGCTACTAATACTCTACTCAACCAAGGCCATAAACAGCGTCGAGTGACCGATATTAAACTGGGTTTAAAGTTATTTCTAGAAATCACTAGACAAGTCTTCTAGATTCGTCTATATTGTTTAATTGCTGCCAAGAACGGATACTGGGGTGTCTGAACATTCCAAGTCCTGGCGCATAACAGGCACGATTCAGAGCCTTTATTCTCTGGTTTTATCGAGCTAAAGGCCAGCCTAGAGCCTTTTAGAGTTTCTAGAGTCCTAATATCCAGGCGATTAGCCAAGGGATATTTCGAGCGCTCTAAGGTCTCAAATTGTGTGAGCCGATTCAGTTTTCGGCTTGGATATCTAGTGTTTTAAGAAAGGGAGATCCCCAACTGTGTCTGTCGGAATTCTCGGAACAAAGCTTGGCATGACTCAGGTGTTTGATGAGTCAGGGCAAGCAACGCCTGTCACAGTTATTCAAGCAGGTCCCTGTGCAGTCACTCAGGTTAAAACCAAGCAAACAGATGGCTACGCAGCTATTCAAGTTGGTTTTGATCAAGTTAAGCCTAAAGCTCTGAGCAAGCCGGAACTGGGGCATTTAAATAAGTCTGGTGCCAATCCTATGCGGCATCTGTGCGAGTATCGCACCCCTAAGGTAGAAGAGTTTTCTTTAGGACAATTGGTGACGGTTGATCGGTTTACAGCCGGTCAACTCGTTGACGTTAGCGGGACCAGCATTGGTCGCGGGTTCACTGGCTACCAAAAGCGTCATAACTTTAAGCGGGGGCCAATGGCCCATGGTTCTAAAAATCATCGTCAGCCAGGCTCAACTGGGGCTGGCACAACGCCTGGGCGGGTCTACCCCGGCAAAAAAATGGCCGGTCAAATGGGCAATTATCAGGTGACAGTGCGGAAGCTAGCCGTTGTCCGGGTTGATCCAGAGCGCAATCTACTCCTGATCAAAGGAGCTGTGCCGGGTAAACCTGGGGCATTATTAAAGGTTCATCCTGCCAAGATTGTGGGCCAACAGTAGTTGCATTAGGCAAGTTTAGGGGCAGTAAGACGTAAAAAATTATGGTTGATTGTGTCGTAAAAGATTGGCAAGGTGAAGCCTCTGGGCAGGTTTCCCTTGATCTGCGAGTTGCCAAAGCAGAAAATGCAGCTCACATTGTCCATAGAGCCTTGCGGCGACAAATGGTCAATGCTCGTCAGGGAACTGCGGCTGCCAAGACCAGAGCCCAAGTACGAGGGGGTGGACGCAAACCCTGGCGACAAAAAGGAACAGGTCGTGCCCGGGCGGGTTCGAGCCGTTCGCCCCTGTGGCGAGGCGGAGGGGTGATTTTTGGCCCTCAGCCGAGAGACTTCTCTGTCAAGATGAACCGCAAGGAGCGACGACTAGCGCTGCGCACAGCTTTGCAAAGTCGGGCCGAGGACTTAATCGTAGTTGAGGATTTTGCCGATAAGCTGCCTCAGCCCAAGACAAAAGAATTAGTTGAAGCGATTTCCCGCTGGGGAATTCAGCCTGAGGCTAAAGTATTGCTGATCTTGCCTGAAAAAGACGAAACTGTCTATCTTTCAGCTCGCAACCTCCGGACAGTAAAGCTGGTCTCAGCCACTAATCTGAATATTTATGATTTAGTCGCTGCCGATTGGGTGGTGGCGACAACAACTGCTTTTGCCAGTATCCAGGAGGTTTATGGTGACTAAGTTCGATACCCGCAACCTTGCTGATCTGGTTCGACGACCGATTGTGACTGAAAAAGCAACGATTCTGCTCGAAAATAATCAATACACCTTTGAGGTGGATCCCCGCTCAACCAAGCCTGACATTAAAGCCGCGATCGAAGATTTGTTTCAGGTCAAAGTTGTCAGCGTCAATACTCAGAATCCTCCCCGCAAGAAACGCCGCACGGGTCGCTTTATCGGCTATCGCGCTCAGTACAAGCGAGCAGTGGTTACCCTAGCTCCAGGGGATTCCATCACGCTATTTCCGGAAGTCTAAGCATCATCAAGCAAGAGGTTACCCCATGGGCATTCGCTTTTATCGACCCTATACCCCAGGAACGCGCCAGAAAACGGTCTCTGATTTTGCTGAGATTACCCGCGATACCCCAGAAAAGTCCCTAACCCATACAAAGCATCGCCCCAAGGGGCGCAACAACCGAGGTGTGATTACCAGTCGCCGTCGGGGGGGTGGGCACAAGCGCCGCTATCGGATGATTGATTTTCATCGGAATAAGCTCAATGTTCTGGGCAAAGTGATCACGGTTGAGTATGATCCCAATCGCAACGCCCGGATTGCTCTGGTTCATTATCAAGATGGTGAAAAGCGCTACATTCTCCATCCCCGCAATCTAGCAGTGGGAACCCAGATTCAGTCAGGTCCAGATGCGCCAATTGAAGCCGGTAACGCTTTGCCTTTGAGTAAAATTCCTCTGGGAACTGGGGTTCACAATGTGGAACTCACCCCTGGTAAAGGAGGGCAAATGGTTCGGGCTGCTGGGTCAATGGCCCAGGTCGTTGCCAAAGAGGGCAATTTTGTCACCCTAAAACTGCCCTCCGGGGAGGTTCGCCTGTTTCGCCGGGAGTGTCAAGCAACCATTGGGCAGGTTGGCAATGTTGATGCTAGTAATATCAGCATCGGCAAGGCTGGCCGTAATCGCTGGCAAGGTCGGCGGCCCAAGGTGCGAGGATCGGTGATGAACCCTGTGGATCATCCCCATGGAGGAGGTGAGGGCAGAGCCCCAATTGGTCGCAGTGGGCCGGTAACCCCTTGGGGAAAACCCACGCTCGGGTATAAAACTCGCAAGCGCAAAAAGCAGAGCAATGCCCTGATTGTGCGCCGACGGCGTAGCTCCTCTCGCCGAGGCCGGGGAGGACGCCAAAGCTAAGGGGTTTAAGATTTTTTTTTCTGTCTGTTGGTGCAGTATTTAGTCCAGTTAGGTTAATTCATCATGCCTCGTTCACTTAAAAAGGGTCCTTTTGTTGCGGATTCTTTGCTCAGCAAAATTGAAGCGCTAAACGTTAAAGGGGATAAGCAGGTGATCAAGACCTGGTCCCGGGCCTCGACAATTTTGCCGCAAATGATTGGACATACCATTGCGGTTCACAATGGCCGACAGCATGTGCCGGTGTTTGTGTCGGAGCAAATGGTTGGGCATAAATTAGGTGAATTTGCTCCCACCCGCACCTTTAAAGGCCATGCCAAGGGAGACAAAAAAGCTCGCTATTAAGGGCTTTACCTCAGGCAGCTTATTACAGGAACATTCGTTATGGCGACTTTAGACACGACTCAATCCATTAGTACCTCGGCAACGGCCCGTTACATCCGCATGTCTCCTTATAAGGTGCGGCGGGTGTTGGATCAGATTCGAGGCCGCTCTTACCGAGAAGCTTTGATCATGCTTGAGTTTATGCCCTATCGGGCCTGTGATCCGATCTTAAAGGTGTTGCGTTCGGCGGTTGCCAATGCCGAACACAACCAAGGGCTCAACCCAGCCAACTTGGTTGTCAGCCAAGCCTATGCTAATCAAGGGGCAACTTTAAAGCGTTACCGGCCTCGGGCCCAAGGGCGGGCCTATCAGATTCGCAAGCCGACTTGTCATATCACTGTTGCGGTTAGTGTCCCTGCCCAAGCATAAGTTTTCTTCTTGCTAGCACTGTCACCTTCAAAGAAACACATCATAAGGAACGCCTCCGTGGGACAAAAGATTCATCCAACTGGTTTTCGACTTGGGGTTACCCAGGACCATCGATCGCGATGGTTTGCCGACCGAGGTCGCTATCCTGAGTTGCTCCAAGAAGATCATAAAATTCGCAACTATGTTGGTAAAACCCTCAACAATGCTGGGATTTCTAATATTCAGATTGAGCGCAAGGCCGACCAAATTGACCTAGAGGTTCACACGGCCCGACCTGGGGTGGTGGTTGGACGAGGTGGCAGTGGGATTGAATCCTTGCGCAGTGGCTTGCAGCAGGTTCTAGGCAGCGATCGCCCAATTCGGATCAACGTGGTTGAAATCACCCGAGTCGACGCTGAAGCAGCCCTGATTGCTGAGTATATTGCTCAGCAGCTAGAGCGGCGGGTTTCCTTTCGTCGGGTCGTTCGCCAAGCTATTCAACGGGCTCAGCGAGCCGGAATTGAAGGAATTAAGATTCAGGTCTCAGGACGGTTGAATGGGGCAGAAATTGCCCGTACCGAGTGGACCCGAGAGGGACGCGTTCCCCTGCACACCCTGCGGGCTAACATTGACTACTCCTATAAAACCGCCAGTACAATCTACGGGATTCTGGGGGTCAAAGTTTGGGTCTTTAAGGGAGAAATCATTCCAGGTCAAGAAGAGCAGCCAATGCCTCGGGAAGCCCAACCCCGTCGGCGGCAGCAGCGTCGCCGCCAGCAATTTGAGGATCGTTCTGAAGAAGCTTAGGATCGGTGTTCTAGCTATCTTAGCTGGCCCCCCTGTGATTCCACTAGCCATGAATAGTCAACTATGTTAAGTCCAAAAAGAACTAAATTTCGCAAGCAACAGCGGGGACGAATGCGCGGGCTTGCCACCACGGGAAATACCCTGAGTTTTGGCGATTATGGGCTGCAAGCCCTGGAACCCTCTTGGATTACCTCCCGCCAGATTGAAGCCGGTCGCCGGGCAATGACGCGTTATATTCGCCGCGGTGGCAAAATCTGGATTCGCCTATTCCCAGATAAGCCGGTGACCATGCGCCCGGCTGAAACGCGCATGGGTTCAGGAAAAGGAGCCCCTGAGTATTGGGTTGCGGTAGTCAAACCTGGACGAATTATGTACGAAATTGCCGGGGTTCCGGAAGCAACCGCCCGCGAAGCAATGCGACTGGCTTCTTTTAAGATGCCGATTAAAACCAAGTTTATTATGCGAGAAGAGGAGTCTTAAAACCATGGCTCTATCTAAAATGCAAGACCTTCGAGCCTTAAGCGCTCAAGAACTAGAGGAGCAAATTCGGTCTCTAAAGCGCCAGTTGTTTGACTTGCGGCTACAAAAAGCAACTCGTCAGACGGTTTTGCCCCATCAGTTTAAGCAAACCCGGCATCAACTTGCCCAGCTGATGACCCTTGAGCGAGAAAGACAGCGCTCAACAACTGAGTCCTCATCCAATCCATCCCAGGAGTAAGTATCAAGTGGCAGTCAAAGAAAGAGTTGGCCTGGTGGTCAGCAACAAGATGGAAAAGACGGTGGTGGTTGCGGTTGAAAACCGGGCCCCCGATCGCAAGTACGGCAAAATTGTTGTCCGTACTAAGCGGTTTAAAGCCCATGATGAAGACAATCGTTGCCAGGAAGGGGATCGGGTCCGGATTCAGGAAACCAGGCCCCTAAGCCGCACCAAGCGATGGGTCGTAACTGATGTATTGATTGCTGCCCCCCAAGTTTAGGTAACCCGCCATGATTCAACAAGAAAGCTATTTAAACGTTGCTGACAACAGCGGGGCCAAAAAGCTGCTCTGCATCCGAGTTTTAGGCGGGAGTGGCCGTCGCTACGGCGGGGTGGGCGATATTATTGTTGCCACCGTCAAGGTTGCCACCCCGAATATGCCGGTCAAAACCTCCGATGTGGTTCGAGCAGTGATTGTCCGGACGCGCAAGAGTATTCATCGCCAAAGTGGAATGAGCATTCGCTTTGATGATAATGCTGCGGTGCTGATTAACCCGGACGGCAACCCGCGAGGAACTCGCGTGTTTGGCCCTGTGGCTCGGGAGCTACGCGAAAAGAACTACACGAAAATCGTTTCGTTAGCCCCGGAGGTACTCTAATGGCTAATTCTAAGCGCAGCCGCAATGCAGCTAGTCGATATCGAATGCACGTTAAAAAAGGCGATACGGTTCAGGTGATTGCTGGCAAGGACAAAGCCAAGGTGGGAGAAGTTCTGGCAATTTATCCCAAACTCAGCAAAGTTGTGGTTGAGGGCGTAAATCTGAAGACTAAGCACATCAAACCGCAGCAGGAAGGGGAATCGGGTCAGATTACAACCTCAGAGTTTCCGATTCATAGCTCCAATGTGATGGTTTACTCCAACAAGCAGAATGTGGCTAGCCGGATTGGCTACACCATTAGTGATGCCGGTCGTAAGGTGCGAGTCCTCAAAAAAACCGGTGAGATTCTTGAATAGTAAAAATTTAGAACTCCCTGACCAAGACCAGGGCCACAGGACGTAAATCAATGACAGGACAACTTAAACAGCGCTACCAAGAAACAATTGTTCCTAAACTGATGGAGCAATTTCAATATCAAAATATTCATCAGGTGCCTCGGTTGACCAAGATCTCCGTTAACCGGGGTCTGGGTGAAGCTTCGCAAAATGCCAAGGCCCTCGAAGCCTCTTTAAACGAGATTGCTACAATTACTGGCCAAAAGCCAGTCGTGACCCGGGCAAAAACCGCGATCGCCGGGTTTAAAATTCGTGAAGGCATGCCAGTGGGCGTTATGGTGACCCTGCGCTCTGGGCGAATGTATAACTTTCTGGACCGACTGGTGAATCTGGCCCTGCCTCGAATTCGCGATTTTCGCGGCGTCAGTCCTCGCAGCTTCGATGGTCGGGGTAACTACACCCTGGGCGTGCGAGAACAGTTGATTTTTCCTGAAGTTGACTACGACAGTATTGATCAAATTCGCGGCATGGATATTTCAATCATTACCACTGCAAACACGGATGAAGAGGGACGGGCCTTGCTTAAAGAAATCGGAATGCCCTTCCGGGACTAATGCAAGGCAGTTATAAGGAGTAACTATGGCGGTAAACGACACGATTGGAGACATGCTGACGCGGATTCGCAATGCAACCCTCGCGCGGCATCAAACTACCCAGGTTCCAGCAACCCGGATGACCCACAGCATTGCCCAAGTCCTTAAAGAGGAAGGATTTATCACTGGCTTTGAGGAGAGCGGCGACGGCGTCAAACGGCAGTTGGTGATTTCCCTGAAGTACAAAGGCAAGCAACGACAGCCGACGATTAGTGCCCTTAAGCGCGTTAGCCGACCAGGATTGCGGGTTTATTCAAATCGCAAGGAGCTTCCCAGAGTCCTGGGCGGCATTGGGATTGCAATTGTCTCCACCTCCAGTGGCGTCATGACCGATCGCCAAGCTCGACGCACTGGGGTCGGGGGTGAAGTGCTCTGCTATGTTTGGTAACTTTATTTCCATCTTTTATCGATAGGCTAAGGATCATGTCTCGTATTGGTAAGCGCCCAATTCAAATTCCCGACAAAGTCAGTGTCACCATCGAAGGCCAGCAGGTCACCGTCAAGGGGCCCAAAGGAGAACTCTCTCGGGTTTTGCCGACCAAAGTTTTGGTTGAGCAGGAAAATGGGACAATTGTTGTTCAGCGACAGGATGAGTCCCGCCCCGCCCGTCAGCGCCATGGCCTCTGCCGAACGTTGGTGGCTAATATGGTCGAAGGCGTCTCGCAAGGGTTTCAGCGGCGACTCGAAATCCAGGGGGTGGGCTATCGAGCCCAGGTTCAAGGCCGAAACCTAATCCTGAATGTTGGCTATAGCAATCCGGTGACGATTGAGCCGCCAGAGGGAGTCCAAGTTGCTGTAGAAGCAAACACGAATGTGATTGTCAGCGGGATCAATAAAGAAGTGGTGGGCAATACCGCAGCTCAAATCCGTGGAGTTCGCCCCCCAGAGCCCTATAAAGGCAAGGGCATTCGCTACGTTGGAGAGTTTGTCAGACGTAAGGTTGGAAAGGCAGGGAAGAAATAATGAAACTTAGTCGAGTTGCATCCACTCGCGGTCGTCATCAACGCGTTCGGCGCAAAGTCAAAGGGACTCCGCAGCGACCGCGTTTAGCTGTTTTTCGCTCTCATCAGCATATCTATGCCCAGGTGATTGATGATTCTCACCAACAAACCCTTGCTGCTGCTTCCACGTTAGAGTCTGAGCTTAAGTCTGATGCTAGTGCCACTTGTGAGGCTTCTAGTCAAGTGGGCAAGCTTCTGGCTGAGCGGACCCTGGCCAAAGGAATTCAACAGGTTGTTTTTGATCGCGGCGGAAATCTCTACCATGGTCGGGTCAAAGCCCTAGCAGAGGCTGCTCGGGAGGGGGGGCTAGAGTTTTAGTCAAAGCTAGAAAGGGAAATTGCTGATCCGGGTAATCAATTTAAGGGAGATATCATGGCAAGTCGTCGTAAAAATAACCGCGCTCGCGAAAAAGAGTCCAACTGGCAGGAGCGGGTGGTTCAAATCCGCCGCGTCTCTAAAGTTGTTAAGGGTGGTAAGAAGCTGAGCTTTCGAGCCATTGTGATTATTGGGGATGAGCGCGGTCAAGTAGGGGTCGGCGTTGGTAAAGCGGGTGACGTGATTGGCGCTGTTCGCAAAGGCGTTGCCGATGGTAAAAAGCACCTTGTTGATGTGCCATTGACCAAGGCAAATTCAATTCCCCATCCCACCAACGGGATTGGCGGGGCAGCGAAGGTGATGATGCGCCCGGCCGCCCCAGGGACTGGGGTAATTGCTGGCGGTGCAGTTCGAACTGTTTTGGAACTAGCTGGGGTTCGAAATGTGTTAGCCAAGCAACTTGGCTCAGATAATCCTTTGAATAATGCCCGGGCCGCTCTTAATGCGTTAGATTCTCTGCGTACCTTAAGGGAGGTTGCCGAGGAGCGAGACATTGCCGTTGAACAGCTTTATGCCTAAGGCCTGACCTTGCAAACAAAATTTTAGATCAAGATTATGAGACTTCAAGACATTCAACCCAAACCTGGCTCCCAGCATCGGCGGCGAAGAGTTGGCCGGGGAATTGCTGCTGGCCAAGGTGCTAGCTGTGGTTTTGGTATGCGGGGACAAAAATCCCGTTCTGGGCGACCCACCCGACCTGGTTTTGAAGGCGGCCAAAACCCTCTCTACCGGCGCGTCCCCAAACTCAAGCATTTTCCAATCATTCACCGGCAGGAATACACTACGATTAATGTGGGTAAGTTAAACGCTTTATCTGCAAACACTGCTGTCACCCTGGCCTCTCTAATTGAAGCTGGGTTGGTGACAACCAATGATGGCCCCCTTAAAGTTCTGGGTGATGGTGAACTGAGTACCGCTCTTCAAGTTCAAGCAGCAGCCTTAACGAAGACTGCCAAGGCTAAGATTGAGACTGCTGGCGGAACCTGGGAACTGCCAGATGCAACCTAGATTGCCCACGCCAGTGTTTGAGTGTCAAGCTTGCCTAACCGTCTATAACGAGGGACTCTTCCATGGTACTTAGTCGCGGCAAAGCACCTTCTGCCCAAGAAACCTTTGTGCAGATGGCCCAAGCTGCTGGACTCAGAGGACGACTTTTTCTTACCGTTGGTCTGCTGATTTTAGTGCGATTGGGGGTTTTTATCCCGGTTCCGGGGATTGATCGGGCTGCATTTGCCCAAAGCATTCAAAATAATCCTGTTTTTGGATTTCTCAACATTTTCTCCGGGGGGGGGCTCTCAACCCTAGGAATTTTTGCCCTCGGTATTATTCCTTTTATTAACGCCTCAATTATTTTGCAGCTGTTAACCGCTGCTGTTCCTAGTTTAGAACACCTGCAAAAGGAAGAAGGAGAAGCTGGTCGGCGAAAAATTTCTCAAATTACCCGTTATGTAACCTTGGGTTGGGCGATCATTCAAAGTACTGGCCTTTCCTTTGCCGCTAAACCCTATGTTCCCAACTGGGGACCTGTGTTTGTGGCTGAGTTTGTGATTGCCCTAACCGCTGGGGCAATGTTTGTGATGTGGGTAAGTGAGCTGATTACTGAGCGGGGGGTGGGTAACGGTGCCTCTTTGCTGATTTTCCTAAATATTGTGGCGACCTTGCCGATCTCTGTGAGTCAAACCATTGAATTGGCTCAAGGGGGCGGCAGCGTGGGGGGGGTGGTGATTTTGTCCCTGGTCTTCCTGGTGATGATTGTGGGAATTGTATTTGTCCAAGAAGGCACCCGACGCATCCCGATTATTTCTGCCCGTCGCCAGGTGGGGCGGCGAATGTATCGGGAGCAAAACAACTTTTTGCCCCTGCGCCTAAATCAAGGGGGAGTAATGCCAATTATTTTTGCTTCGGCAGTTTTGGTGTTGCCGACGTTTGTGGCTCAGTCGTTTCGCAATGAAACCGTGGCTCAAATTGCCGGTTACTTCTCCCCGGCGGGTCCAACCCCTTGGGTCTATGTCAGCTTCTATCTGGTTTTGATCTTATTTTTTAGCTATTTCTATGCTTCATTGGTGATTAACCCGGTTGATTTAGCTCAAAACCTAAAAAAAATGGGGGCCAGTATCCCAGGGATTCGTCCTGGTCGGGCGACGAGTGAATACATTGAGCGGGTTTTAAATCGGTTGACCTTCCTGGGGGCAATTTTTTTGGGACTGGTGGCAATTGTGCCCACAGCGGTGGAAAGTGCCACGCGGGTGACCACCTTTAGGGGATTAGGGGCCACTTCCCTGTTGATCTTGGTTGGGGTTGCCATCGATACGGCCAAGCAGATTCAGACCTATGTGATTTCCCAGCGTTATGAAGGGATGGTGAAGCAGTAGTGGTGCGGCTGATTTTGTTTGGTGCACCTGGGGCTGGTAAGGGAACCCAAGCGCTAGTCTTAGCCCAGGAGCAGCAAGTGCCTCATATTTCAACTGGGGATATTCTTCGTGCAGCTGTTGCTAATCAAACTGCCTTGGGACTCCAAGCCAAAACCTATCTAGATCAAGGACAACTGGTTCCGGATGATTTGGTAATTGACTTGATCCAGGAGCGTTTGAATCAACCAGATGCCCAATCTGGCTGGATACTTGATGGCTTTCCCCGCACGGTGACCCAAGCCCAAGCCCTAGATGGTCTGCTTAAGGGCATCGGCCAAAGCTGTGACCAGGTGATTAATCTAGAGGTTCCGGAGCAGGTACTTGTGGCTCGGATGCTGGGTCGAGGGCGCCGGGATGACAATGAGACAGTGATTCGCCAGCGTCTGCAGGAATATGCTCAAAAGACAGCACCCCTGATTGATTTTTATCGCGATCGCCAGAAACTAACAGCCATAGATGGCAATGCCCAAATCCAACACGTGACCAAGGCAATTCAGCAACTTGTGCAGGGTCTGGATAATCTCGCTAGCTAGAAAGCTGCTAGCCGAGTCCCTTGCACCTTTAACAGAAGCTGCGGCAGGGCTAAAACAATTGTCAAAAGAGCTTAGGAGAGGACAATTTGGCTAAACAAGATGCAATCGAAATGGAGGGAACGGTGACCGAATCCCTTCCCAATGCCATGTTTAGAGTTGACTTAGACAATGGATTTAATGTATTAGCCCATATTTCCGGGAAGATTCGCCGTAACTATATTAAAATTTTGCCCGGTGATCGGGTCAAAGTTGAATTGACCCCCTATGACCTGACCAAGGGCAGAATCACCTATCGACTGCGAAAAAAATAGGCGGCTAAGGGGTTCCAGAATTCTTTGCTTAAATCGCAAAATTTTGATAAGATACAAGTTTTGTAGTGTTGCCAAAAAGGCATGAAAGTTAGATCTTCTGTTCGAAAAATGTGCGAAAAGTGCCGGGTTATCCGCCGACGGGGCCATGTGATGGTCATCTGTTCCAACCCAAAGCACAAGCAGCGACAAGGATAAACTCAGCGCCACTTATAAGTAAAGCTGGGTTTTTGATAATTTTGTAACTTGTAACACAACGGTATTAGGGAGACAAGCGTGGCACGGATTGCCGGAGTAGACCTTCCGCGGGATAAGCGGGTTGAAATCGGTTTGACCTACATTTATGGAATTGGTTTAACGCGATCGCACAATATCTTAGCCGTAACCGGAGTCAACCCTGACATTCGGGTCAAAGACCTTAGTGATAGTGACGTTGCTAGCCTTAGAGAGGCCATAGAGACTCACTATCAGGTAGAAGGAGATCTCCGTCGCCTAGAGACAATGAACGTCAAACGGCTGATGGACATCGGCACCTACCGAGGACGCCGTCACCGAATGGGCCTGCCGGTTCGAGGTCAACGCACCCGCACTAACGGTCGCACTCGTCGCGGCGGTCGGCGCACGGTTGCCGGCAAGAAAAAGATAGCTGCCAAGAAGTAACCCTTGAAGCTTTCCCCTGTTCATTTCTAGTTAAGGCAGTCTTAAATCGAAATATGGCGCAACAACCAACCAAACGGACTGGTGCCCGCAAGCAAAAGCGTAACGTTCCCAGCGGTGTCGCTCACATCCAGTCAACGTTCAACAATACGATTGTCACCATTACCGACAACAACGGTGATGCTGTCTCTTGGGCCTCAGCTGGATCTAGTGGCTTCAAAGGTGCTAAGAAAGGAACTCCTTTTGCCGCTCAAACTGCTTCTGAGGGTGCCGCGCGGCGAGCGATGGACCAAGGAATGCGCCAAGTTGAGGTCATGGTTAGTGGTCCGGGCTCCGGTCGAGAGACAGCGATCCGGGCGCTCCAAGGCGCTGGGCTGGAGATTACCTTGATCCGGGATGTCACTCCGATTCCCCATAATGGCTGCCGCCCTCCCAAGCGACGGCGAGTTTAATCAACGCTTTGCGCTCTTTTGATCAAAAAGCGTTGAAGGCCTAGGCGCTTAATTTTTGGAGTCCCTAGTGCCTAGCAAGTTCAGTCAATCACTTCAGTTAGCAAAATTGAACTTCAATTTATTTCCATGAATGATTTAAGGAGTTGATCCAGACCCAGGAAATGTATGGAGTTCTAAGTAATCGCAGTAAGGGGAGGTTCTCTAAGTGGCGCAATTTCAAGTTGAATGTGTAGAGTCTAACACTGAAGAAAATTATAGTCAGTACAGCAGGTTTGTTTTAGAACCCCTAGAACGGGGTCAAGGCACAACAATCGGCAACGCCCTCCGACGTAGTATGCTCTCTAATCTAGAAGGCACAGCCGTCACTGCAGTTCGGATTGCCGGGGTAAACCATGAGTTTGCGACTATTTCTGGCGTGCGTGAGGATGCTCTAGATATTCTCCTGAATATGAAAGAAATGGTTCTCAGGAGTTACTCCCGGGACTTGCAAATTGGACGTTTGTTTGTTCAAGGTCCGGCGACAGTCACAGCCCAAGACTTTGAGCTCTCACCGGATGTTGAAATTATTAATCCTGATCAGTATGTTGCCACGCTTTCAGAAGGGGCAACTCTGGAGATGGAGTTTAAGATTGAACTTGGAAACGGCTATCGAGCAGTAGACCGGAGCCATGATGAATCTGCAGCCTTAGATTTTCTCCAAATCGATGCCATCTTTATGCCCGTGCGTAAGGTTAATTATGCAGTTGAGGATGCCCGCGTGGGTGGCTCAATTGAGAAAGACCGGCTGATTTTAGAAATCTGGACCAACGGTAGTTTGACCCCCCAGGAATCCCTAAGTCAGGCAGCCGGCATCTTGGTAGATCTATTTAATCCGCTCAAGGATGTCACCTACAGGCCGGTAGAAGATGCCCAGCCTCCGGAAGAGGACGAAAGCAATCAAATTCCGATTGAGGAGCTAAACCTGTCTGTGCGGGCCTACAACTGCTTAAAGCGGGCGCAGGTTAATTCCGTGGCAGATTTGCTGGACTTCTCCCAAGAAGATCTGCTGGAGATTAAAAACTTTGGGGCCAAATCCGCTGAAGAGGTGATTGAAGCCCTGCAAAAACGGCTCGGGATCACCTTGCCCCCAGAAAAATCTGCTAAAGCCAATTGAGAGGTTATTTCCAATGCGCCACTCCCGTCGTGTTTATCAACTAGGCAAGCCTGCCGATCAGCGAAAAGCCCTGCTGAGATCCCTGACCACTGAGCTGATTCGCTACGGGCGAATTACCACGACAAAAACTCGGGCTAAAGCAGTGCGAGCAGAGGCTGAGAAGATGGTTACCTTGGCGAAGGAGGGGTCCCTCTCGGCTCGCCGCCAAGCCATTAGCTACCTGTTTGACAAACAGTTGGTTCATGCCCTGTTTGACCAGGCAAGCCAGCGCTATAAAGATCGTCAAGGCGGCTATACCCGAATTATTCGCACTGTTTCTCGCCGGGGGGATAATGCTGAGATGGCTGTGATTGAGTTAACCTGAGGTTCTTTGACCGACTGTGCCAATTATTTTGCTTGTTTAAAGTTTTGATTCTATGACTGCGGTGTCTCCTCAAACTCAACGCGTTGCTCTGGTAATTCAGTACCAGGGAACTGCTTTTCATGGGTGGCAACGACAGCGTGCTGATCGCAGCGTTCAAGCTGAAATTGAGCAAGTTCTGGCTTCAATCTTAGGGAGGCCCGTAACCCTCTATGGCGCTGGAAGAACCGATGCTGGGGTTCATGCTGCGGCCCAGGTGGCACATTTCGAGGTTACAAGCCAGATCCCGGCTCAGCGTTGGGCCAGTATTTTAAATACTTACCTCCCCCAAGATATTTTAATTCGGGCCTCGGCCCTAGTTAGTCCCAATTGGCACGCCCGGTTTTCAGCCCTTTGGCGACGCTACCGCTATACCCTCTATGTTGATGCTCGGCCCAACTTGTTTATCCAGCCCTACGCCTGGCACTACTATTACCAGCCCCTTGATGTCGGCCAGATGCAAGCTGCCCTTGATCCGCTCCTGGGTCAGCATCATCTAGCGGCTTTTCATCGAGCTGGCTCTACTCGACCCCATTCCTGGGTCGAGGTTCAGGCGGCTAAGTGCGATCGCCAGGGTCCCTTGATTCAGATTGAAGTTCAAGCCAGTGGGTTTCTCTACGGGATGATGCGGCTGTTGGTCGGGCTCCTGGTTCAAGTCGGCTGTGGGGAGCGATCGCCAGATAGCTTTACCCACCTATGGCAAACCCAGCGTCGGGATCAGGTCAAGTCTGCTGCCCCACCTCAGGGCTTATGCCTGCTGCGGGTTGGCTACCCTGAGTTTCCTTTCCCACCAGAGGTTTGGTTTGATACCTTTCCGAAGCTACTGCTCCCGGATTTAGAGCCTGCCACCGCCTAGGATAAATCCTCCTTTGACCGTCTAGCAATTAAGCAAGATCCCATGAATAAAACCCCTCTTCCCTCCCTATCAACCCTAGAGCCAAAATGGTTCCTAGTTGATGCTGCTGATCAACGTTTGGGTCGGCTGGCCACTCAGATTGCAGTTATTTTACGGGGAAAAAATAAGCCTCACTTTACCCCTTTTATGGATACCGGGGACTTTGTGATTGTCGTTAATGCCGAAAAAATCAGCGTCACGGGCAAAAAACGCTTCCAGAAAGTCTATCGTCGCCACTCTGGGCGGCCTGGGGGGATGAAAACCGAAACTTTTGCCAAGTTGCAACAGCGAATGCCGGAACGGATTGTGGAACAGGCAGTCAAAGGGATGTTACCCAAAAACACCCTGGGGCGGCAGCTATTTACCAAGCTGAAGGTCTATGCCGGTCCCGATCATCCCCATCAAGCCCAGAAACCTGAAACGCTAGATATTCAAACCATTCCAGGAGCACAACGTTAATGCAAGCGATCGACCAATCCAACCGCGCCATGTATTGGGGGACAGGCCGTCGCAAGTCCTCTGTTGCCAGGGTTCGCCTGGTTCCTGGTCAAGGCCAGCTAACCGTTAATGGCCAGCCGGGTGATCTTTATCTGCAGTTTAATCCGACCTATCTGGCCAACGCCAAGGCTCCCCTGGAAACCCTGGGCCTCGAAGGCGAGTATGACATCCTGGTCAACGTCCGGGGTGGGGGGTTAACTGGTCAGGCAGACTCAATTCGCCTAGGGGTGGCCCGAGCTCTGTGTCAGTTAGATCCTGAAAATCGCAAACCCTTAAAAATAGAAGGGTACTTAACTCGGGACCCGCGGGCTAAAGAACGCAAAAAGTATGGGTTGCGTAAGGCTCGCAAAGCCCCACAATTCTCTAAGCGCTAAACACTGCCTGGCAATTGCTTTCTTCTATGAGAAAGTGGTTTCGCTAAAACTTGCAAAATTATTCACCCGGAAAAGTATTTAACAGGAAGGAACCATGCCCAAATCTGATATCCATCCCCAGTGGTATCCCGAGGCCAAAGTTTACTGTAATGGGGAGGTCGTGACGACCGTCGGATCAACCAAGCCAGAATTGCACGTCGATGTCTGGTCTGGTAATCATCCTTTTTATACCGGCACCCAAAAAATTATTGACACCGAGGGACGGGTTGAGCGCTTCCTGCGCAAGTACGGCATGATGGAAGAAGATCAATCTACGCAATCGCAGGCTACTCAAGATCAATAGATCCAGTTGCCCCTTTGCTTAAGCTGCTATTAATTTTCCATGGTCCAAGCTTATCTCTTCGACAAGTTAACGTCGGTTGAGCAAACCTTTGATGAACTCACCCGTCGGCTTGCTGACCCAGAAGTTGCCACCGATCCCACAGAGTTTCAGCGGGTTGCCAGGGCTCGGTCTTCCCTAGAGGAAACGGTTAACACCTTTGAAACCTGGAAAACTGCCCAGCAAGGGCATTTAGAGGCCCGTCAAGTTGCCCGAGAGGCAGGAGACGATCCTGAATTACAGGAAATGGCAGCCCTAGAGGCAGAAGAGCTGGCCCAGAAGCTGGATCAGTTAGAAGCCCGGCTGAAAATTTTGTTGCTGCCCCGGGACCCGAATGACGAGAAAAATATCATGCTGGAGATTCGGGCTGGCACCGGGGGAGACGAGGCTAGTATCTGGGCGGGGGACCTGGTGCGAATGTACTCTCGCTATGGTGAGACTCAAGGTTGGCGCGTCAAGCTCGTCAGTGAATCCCTGGGGGAAATGGGAGGATTTAAAGAAGCAATTTTAGAGATTCAAGGGGATCAGGTCTACAGCCAACTCAAGTATGAAGCTGGGGTTCATCGCGTTCAGCGGGTTCCAGCAACGGAGGCTTCTGGGCGGGTTCACACTTCCACCGCTACAATCGCCGTAATGCCGGAAGTCGATGAGGTAGAAGTGGATCTTGACCCGAAGGATCTTGAGATTTCCACCGCCCGTTCCGGTGGGGCTGGGGGCCAAAATGTCAATAAAGTTGAAACAGCGGTGGACTTGTTCCATAAGCCAACCGGGATCCGGATTTTCTGTACCGAGGAGCGATCGCAGTTAAAGAACAAAGAGCGGGCGCTACAAATTCTCCGGGCAAAGCTTTACGAAATTAAAATCAGTGAACAGCAAGAAGCTGTTACGTCCCAACGACGCTCCCAGGTAGGGACCGGGGCCCGCTCCGAAAAAATTCGCACCTATAATTACAAAGACAATCGCGCCTCAGATCACCGCCTAGGAGAAAACTTTCCCCTGACTGGAGTCTTAGAAGGCAATCTAGAGCCGATTATTCAAGCCTGTATCAGTCAGGACCAGCAGGAACAATTAGCAGAGTTGGCAACGTCAACAACTTAAGGCAGCGTTTAATTGAACGCTGTTCTGTAAAAAATAAATTAAGATGTCAATATAAAACTCTTAATGGGAATTCTAGCTAGGGGGGAGACAAGCGATTGTCTGGTTACGTTGCTAAAATGAGTTTAAGTTTTTAATTAATCCATGATTAAAATGCTACAGCAGTCTGTAAAGCTTTCGGGCGCGATGTTGGTGGTGGGGCTTCTGTCTCATCCCCAAGCTTCTTTGGCAAGCCCGGCGATGCCTCCAGAGCCGGTTACCAGCGCCGCCGCAGCATCAGCAGTGACTGCCCCAAGTCGCTTAGAGCTAAATTTAACCCGCCGCCAAGTCACGCTGTTTCGGGACAACAAATCGGTTAAAACCTATCCTGTAGCTGTGGGCAAGCCAGGGTGGGAAACCCCGATCGGTAACTTTAAAGTGGGTCAAGCGTTTGTAGATCCGCCCTGGGGTAATCCTTTCTCAGGGGGAGTAATTCCGGGCGGTGATCCAGAAAATCCTCTGGGTCGGCGCTGGATTGGATTTTGGACCGACGGTAAAAACTCCATAGGATTCCACGGCACCCCGAATGCTGAATCAGTTGGCAAAGCTGCCTCCCACGGTTGTGTGCGCATGCATCCCAAAGATATTCAGGAATTATTTCCCCAGGTGCAACTAGGGATGCTGGTGATTGTCAAGAAATAACCTGATTCGCTTAAACTCGCCAAAATTCACTTGGATCGTATCCTAGGGCTTCGAGCATCTGGCGCAGCAGGGGCAGGCTCAGACCAATGATATTGGAATGACAGCCTTCGATTGCCTCAATAAATAGGCCACCTTTGCCATCAAGGGCAAACCCCCCGGCACACTGGAGGGGTTCTCCAGTAGCAACATAGGCTTGGATCTGGCGATCGCTGAGATTGGCAAAGTGGACCTGCGTTGTTTGGCAGCGGACCAGGGTTTTGCCCTGTCCTAGATCAATCAGGGCGTGGCCGGTGTAAAGATCTCCCCGCTGGCCGCGCATCTTCTGCCAGCGGGCGATCGCTGTAGCCGGATTGGCTGGTTTCCCGTAAATTTCTCCCTTTAGGGCCAGGACTGAATCACAGCCCAAGACTAATCCGGGGGGCTGGCGTTGGGCGGCAACGACTTCTGCCTTAGCTTGAGCCAGAACCTGCACCAGTTCCTCTGGGTCAGATATTTGAACTTGAGATTCATCAAATTCACTTTTGCAAACAAAAGAGTTAATTCCAGCGGCTTGGAGGAGCTGCCGCCGGGCAGCAGAGGCAGAGGCCAAAATAAAGGGAGGTTGCATGCTATTCAGCCTTGATCACCTTACCACTCCAGCGAAATTTCCCCGGAACAATCCCTTTCTCAGATGCTAATCGGGCTGCGAGCAATTGCACCGCCACGATTTCCAGGATCGGACTTAAGTATTCATCCACCCTGGGTAGGGCTAAAGTACTAACCCCGGCTGGAGCCTCTGGCGCTCCAACCAAGACCACTTGCCCCCCTCGCTGATGAATGTCTGCTGCTAACTGGCAACTGAGGGACGAGGTTTGACCTGGATTGGCAAATAAAATCACCCCCATAGCTGGAGAAAGGGCCTCCATGGGGCCATGGCGAAACTGCCCCCCAGAGAGGCCCACGGCATTTAAGCGAGCTGCCTCCTTGAGGATTAATGCCCCGGTCATTGCTGAAGAGACTGCCGGTCCCCGGCCCAATAAGGTATAAAAATCGACGGATTGCAGGGGTGGAATTACTGGATCTAGCCACTGGGACCAGTTTTCTAGCAAGCTTGCCATGCGATCGCTTAGCTGAATTAAATTGATATAGGTTTGCGGTTGAAGCTGCTCGATTAAACTTTGGGTTAACAGGTGTAGCAGTGCCAAGCAACCCGTATAGGTTTTAGTTGCCACCGGAACTTCACTGCCGGCCTGGGTAAAGAGGGAAAAGTCACTGTGGCTGGCTAAAAAATTATTCTCTGTGTTGGTCAGACTAATCAGCGTTACCTTACCTTTAACTGCCTCAACCAACCGCCGAATCTCAATGCTTTCCCCCGATTGAGAAACAACGACTACCAACGTATGTTCATCCAGCATTCCTAGGCCGTAGTGAATCAGCTCTGAGGCCTCAATATGAATTGCCGGCAGCCTTTGCTGATTTAAGCATAGCCAGGTCGGAAACAGCGCATAGTAAGAGCTGCCCATACCCGTCAAGACAACTCTGTGATAGGCTTTGGCCGCCATCTTTGTTTGCAGGGTTTGCCAGAAAGGGTGCTCCTTATAAGCCTCGACTATTGCCCTTAAAACGGTCGGTTGCTCAAGAATATCGCCAAGGTAACTCATGGAATTAGTCTGGAAAATCGCCAACAAGTCATTAGCATAGACTGGAATACAGGGAGTTGGCTTAAGCCTTGCTAAGGCTTAAGCAAGAACCAAGCCTTCAAGATCAATACTATAATCGCCTCAACGATTCTATATTCCTATGCTTGCTGTTTATCCTGGTAGTTTTGACCCGATCACGTTTGGTCACGTTGATATTATTGAGCGGGCTTGTATGCTCTTTGAGCAAGTGATAGTGGCAGTTTCCCATAACCCCAACAAGGCTCCGCTCTTTAGCGTACAGCAGCGAATTGAGCAGATTCAAGTGTGTACCCGGCATCTCTCTAATCTAGAAATTGATCGGTTTGAAACCCTCACAGTTGCCTATGCGAAAGCTCGCGGTGCTCAGGCATTAATTCGGGGCTTACGGGTTCTCTCAGATTTTGAGTACGAGCTGCAAATGGCCCATACCAACAATAGTCTTGCCGCCCAGATTGAAACAGTTTTTCTAGCAACTTCTAACGAATATAGTTTCTTAAGTAGTAGCCTGGTTAAAGAGATTGCTAAGTTTGGTGGTCCCGTCAATCAGTATGTCCCTGAAAATGTTGCCCTCGACCTAGAGAGATGTTACGCCAAAACCCATCCGGTATCGACCCCGAGCAAAATCGACCCAATCAATTCTCTCCTGATGGACCCGAAGGCTTAGACCTGCAGCGGCAACTTCAGCGTTTAGAGGAAATCATTGTCTTAGATGGTTTAAAGCTACCCTTGACGCGGCGCACCGTTGTTGATGAGGAACAGCTCTTGGCCCAGCTCCTGCGAGTGGAGCGTAGCATTCCTGAGGCAGTTCAGGAAGCAGAGGAAATTTTACTGACCCGAGATGAGATTTTAGCCCGAGCCAATGCCTACGCTCAGGAACTGATTAAATCTGCCGAGCAGCAAGCTGCTAAAATTGCCGATGAAATTAGAATTGTTCAGCAGGCAGAACGGGAGGCCCAGCAACTCCGGCAGCAGGTCAAAGAAGAGACAGAAACCCTGCGCCAGCAGAATTTTACAGAGATTGAACGAATTCGCCGTCAAGCTCAACAGGAACTGGAGGAGATGCGTCAGGTCACCTTGGCTGAGTGCCAGCAAATTCAGGCTGGGGCCGATACTTACGCTGAGCGAGTTCTCACCGATCTTGAACGTCAGATGGGTGAGCTATTGCGTGTGATTCACAATGGGCGCCAGCATATTCGCCAACATCAAGCGCCCCCTCAGGCTCATCCACCTCAACGGCGATAGTCGTCTTCCAAGGAGGCGCAACCAACCATGTCTGAATTCCTGCAACCGATTACCCTACCGCCAGTAGAACATCCGCAGCGGGAGGCTCACTGGCTCCAGGTTTGTCTACAGGAATGGATGGATCAAGAATTCATTCCAGAGCCTGTCAATCACCAGATTTCTCAGCAGGCGGCCCAAGTTTATCTCCGTCAACGTATGGAAGGGGAAAACGATGTTGGGGCCCTGGTGATTGCCGTGGTCACGGAGATGAAAAGCTTTGACTTTTCCCACAGCTTTTTTAGTGAGTTTGCGATCGCCAATGCGATCAGCGACCTGCTGCTTAAGAGTTTGGGCAGAGATAATCGCTGCTGTGGCAACTAAAAAGCCACCTCTTTTCTATAAAGTCTATAAGGTCTCCATTACCAGCTAGCCTTTCTCACCCCTGGCAGCAGACCCTCGTGGGCCATTTCTCGCAGCACGTGCCGGGATAAACCAAAGTCTCGATAGTATCCTCTCGATCTGCCAGTCACCCAGCAGCGGTTGCGAAGGCGAGTCGGGGCGGCATTGCGGGGTAGCCGTTGCAACTGCCGATTTAGGTTTAATTTTTGTTGTTGCGAGGTTGCCTGGGCAATTTGCTCCTTGAGGGCTTCTCGCTTCGGGGCATACTTTGCGACTAGCTTTTCCCGCTTCTTTTCCCGCTCAATCATGCTCTTTTTGGCCATGAAGTCTCTGTCCCGTAAATAAAAACAGCATTTTCTATCTTATCTGATCTGGCTGGGTTTGCTCGGGCTAGATTTAGCCAGGGGGATAAATGTCCCGGCAGATGGACATAAATCTGCTAAGGCACAGCGATCGCAGGCCGGACTGCGGGCCTTGCAAATGGCCCGACCGTGGTAAATCAGCCGAAGAGACCAGTTCTCCCATTCTGGCTGCGGTAGCAGTCTAATTAGATCTCGCTCAATTCGCACCGGGTCGTCGTGCTGGGTCAGCCCTAAGCGTTGACTCAGACGTTTGACATGGGTGTCCACCGTGACCCCAGCATTAATCCCAAACCCATGGGCAAGAACCACATTCGCGGTTTTGCGGGCTACCCCTGGCAGGGAGAGAAGATCCTCCATGCGTTTGGGCACCTGACCCTGAAAATCTGCCACAATCTTGCGGCCAGCCCCCTGGATGTTCCGGGCTTTGTTGCGAAAAAAACCAGTTGAACGAATTAAAGATTCCAGCTTTGCCAACTCAGCCTCTGCCAAAGCAGCGGCATCGGGGTAACAGGCAAATAAAGCTGGGGTGACCTGATTGACCCGTTGATCAGTGCACTGAGCAGAGAGAATCGTTGCCACCAAAAGCTGTAGGGGAGTTTTGTAGGTCAAACTACAACGGGCATCTGGGTAGAGATGCTGCAAGCGAACTAAAATCTCTAGGGCTCGCTGTTGATTAACGGGGAGTTTGTGAATGCTCAATGGACTACTGGAACAGCTTCTGCACCCAATCTAAGTTGGCCGTATCTCGAATAATTAAAAAGACTCCCAGACCCAGCAGCAGGATGATCCCTGTCTGCATCACACTCTCCTGAATCTTATTCGGCAAGGGTTTACCCCGTACCCCTTCAACCGCTAGAAAAGCCAACTGCCCTCCATCCAGGGCGGGGAGGGGCAAGATATTTAAAATTGCCAAGTTGATGCTGATTAAAGCCCCAAATTGTAGCAGGTTGGTGAGATTCGAGCGGGCAATCTCTGAGCCGATGGCTACGATCGCCACTGGGCCTGAAATTTGATTGGCGGTTTCCTGGAAGTTGCTGATCAACTGCCAAAATCCCTGAACGGTCAGCATAAAAATGCGCTGAAACTCTGTGGCAGCGGCTTGCAAGATCTCCAGGAGATTCCCGGGGTGACGCTTCACCGTCGCGTTTGGGGCTAGCTCAACCCCAATTAACGGGGTGCCATCGGCTTGCAGTTGAGGGGTAACGGTTAGGGCCAGGCGTTCTTCCTGGCGCTGGACAATTAAATCCAGTGGCTGTTGGGGATGCTGCTTAATCATCTGGGTGATCACCACAGGGGCATCGCTGGATGCTGCCAGGGTCTGACCATTGGCAACCAAAATCACATCTCCAGCTTTTAAGCCTGCCTCAGCCGCGGCACTACTTTTTTCGGAGACAATTTGGGGGACAGCCACCCCAGGATGGAACTGAATGTCAGGGATGCCGACGGCACCGAGCTGGGTAACCAACAGCAGGTAGGCAAAAATGAGATTAGAAATCACCCCAGCGCTAATCACTATGGCCCGGTCTAGGACGGGGCGATTCCCCAATAGGTCTGGATCATTGGCTGGAATCTTGCTCTCTGGATCATCATCGGGAAACCCGACATAGCCGCCTAAGGGAATTCCCCGCAGGGCATACTCTGTTTCGGGGCCTTGGTACTTCCAGAGGATGGGTCCAAACCCAATCGAAAATCGATTCACATGAATGCCCTGCAATCGAGCTGCCAGGAAATGCCCTAGCTCATGCACTACGATTAATATCCCCAGGACTGCGATCGCCGCCAGAATGGTCATACTTTCTTCAATACTCAACGGGTCGTTTATTTATCTTAACTTCTTTAGATCAAATTCCTGGGGATCGGGTGGCGGCTAGTCCTGCCAGTAAGGACGTTTGCAGCGCTTGGGTCAACACTTGGGCTGTTTCTTTATCATCCCCCTGGTGATAAGCATTGGTGTAGAGCGGCGGATTAATCTGCACAAAAACCCTGGCCCCGAACTGGGCCCCTGGCTCGTAGCGCAAGGCGATCGGAACTATGGGAATTTGTAGCGGCACTGGCGCGGTGGTTTCAGCCTGTAAAACCAGTCGAGCTAACCCTGGCTTTAATGGCCTCAGTGGCTGATCGCGGACAATGCCCCCCTCTGGAAAGATCACCAGCTTAGTGC
>JBGTDP010000302.1:0-4056 GCA_041748255.1 Thermosynechococcaceae cyanobacterium
AGCCTTTCGCGGGTGGCGGTAGTAGAAACCGGAAAGCCAGCCGATTACTTATTTGCCCGCGCCCAAATTAATTCTCCCGTGCAGGTCAATCCTACTCAGGATGAGGATAGCCCCTGGCATGTGTTGGTCAGTGATCCCAGCCAGTCTCGACACAGCTATGGCCTATTTTTTCTAAGTCGGGAACTGCTACCCAACACCCTGGGAGAACCAGGGGAATCAGTCAAAGCGGCAATTCGGCGGCTGGCCCCCAAACTCAAGGCGCTGCTAGCGGCAAAACTTCTTGGTTTGACTGTGAACGAGAGTTCTTCCTGCCTGGGGGTCAGCGCCACCCTGGAGGTAACTGCACCCACCGCTGAAGTCTTGAGTCGCCAGCAAACCCGACGGGCTCCCTGGCCAGTCCCCCAGGAGGACATCGAGTTCCTGCCAAAGGATGAAAAAGAAGGCACTCCGGTCACCGTGCCGATCGGCAGTCGAATTCAGTACCGAGTTCATAACTATAGCGATCGCCCGGTTTATCTAGTGCTATTGGGCATCGACAGCAGTGCCGGAACCTCTGCCTACTATTCCCCGGCCATTCAATCAGACGAACCAGAAGGAAAGCTTTTATTGAAAAACGAGGTGATCGCCCCGGGTAATGCAATGATTGTTCCGCATATTTCCAACGCCTTTGACTGGGTCATTCATGGTCCCTCTGGTCTCACGACCAACTATCTGATCCTCAGTCGCCAGCCTTTTAACAAAACCCTGGCGATGCTAGAAACAGAAATGCGGCAGAGTCAGACCGCCGATATTCAGCAGATTGCCAATTTGCCTAACTTATTGGAAGTTGTACAGCAAGTGCTTGAGGATCTAAACCAGGCCAGTGAAGCTGCTGCTAAAGCAGCGGAAATCTCAGCAGGCAAGTTTGCTCTGGATGTTGAGAGTTGGGCAACCTTTCGGTTTACCTACCGAGTGATCTAGCAGTTTGGTTCCGGCTTGGGGTTCTGCAACCAGTGCTAGGCTGAGGGTGAATCATCCCCTTCAAGATTTGCCCTTTGAGTGCCTCTATTTTTGCCGCCGAACGACTCCTGTTTACTCCGGCCGCTTCGGCAGTCGATGCCGTCCCGATCATTTTTGCGTTTCCTAACCAGTACAGCGTCGGGATTACCAGCTTAGGGTATCAGCTCGTCTGGTCCCTGTTCGCCAGGCGTCCAGACCTGCAGGTCAGCCGTTTATTTACCGATCTGCACGAATCTCTGCCTGCTCAGCCAGCCCTGTGTGGCTTTTCCTTGTCCTGGGAATTGGACTATATCAATGTCTTGAATCTGTTGGAATTTCTAGGAATTCCCCTGCGAGCCTCAGAACGCCATGCCGACCATCCTCTTGTCTTTGGGGGGGGACCAGTTTTAAGCGCTAATCCTGAGCCCTATGCAGATTTTTTTGATCTAATCTTGCTCGGAGACGGAGAAGATCTGCTAATTAGTTTTATTGAAACCTTTCAAACCGTTCGAGATGCCGATCGCGCTACCCAGTTGCAGACGCTGGCCCAGGTTCCCGGTGTCTACGTCCCCAGCCTCTACGAGGTAGTTTATCACTGCCCCGATGGCCCGATTGCCTCTGTTCAACCGTTATCAGCGGCAATTCCAGCCCAAGTAAAGATGCAGACCTATCGGGGCTCTACCCTCGCAGCTTCTACCGTTGTCACCGAACATGCGGCTTGGGCAAAGATTTATCTGGTTGAAGTGGTGCGCAGTTGCCCGGAAATGTGCCGGTTTTGTCTGGCAAGTTACCTGACTCTGCCATTTCGGACTCCCAGTTTAGCAGGGTCCCTGTTGCCAGCAATTGAGCGAGGGCTAGCGGTCACTGACCGGATTGGTTTACTGGGGGCTTCGGTAACCCAGCACCCTGAATTTGAATTATTGCTCGACTATCTGAGTCAGCCAGCCTACGACCAGGTGCGCCTCAGCCTAGCGTCGGTGCGCACTAACACCGTTAGTTTGAAATTGGCCCAGACCTTGGCCAAGCGGGATACCCGCTCGATTACAATTGCGATTGAAAGTGGCTCCCAGCGCCTGCGGCAAATTATCAACAAAAAGCTGGAGAATGCTGAAATTATGCAGGCGGCTGCCCATGCCAAGGCGGGGGGCTTAAGCGGGATCAAGTTCTATGGGATGGTGGGGGTGCCAGGGGAAGTTGAGGCTGATTTAGACCAAACGGTGAGGTTGCTAAAAGATCTTAAGCAGCAGGTGCCGGGGCTGCGCTTGACCCTGGGCTGCAGCACCTTTGTTCCTAAGGCCCACACCCCCTTCCAGTGGTTTGGAGTCAATCCCCAAGCCCAAAAGCGGCTGAAGGTTTTGCAAAAGCAATTGCGCCCCCAGGGAATTGACTTTCGCCCGGAGAGCTACAACTGGTCAGTGATCCAAGCTCTTCTAGCCAGGGGCGATCGCCGCTTGTCTGGCCTGTTGGAACTAACCCGCGCCTACGGAGACTCAATCGGCAGCTTTCGGCGGGCCTTTAAGCAATTGCAGGGGCAAATCCCCCCCCTAGAGTTTTATGTCCATGCTGACTGGCCGGTGGATCAAGTTTTGCCTTGGAGTCATCTGCAAGGCCCCCTGCCCCAGATCACCCTTGAGAAACATCTCAGCTCCGCCACCGCTCAGTTTAATGCCACTTGAAACTTTATTCACTCCCATCCGTCCTGGTGAGGGGGGGTCTCTCCTTTGAGGTAGGTCGTCCGTTGCTAAATTTAATAGGGTTGAGTCTAGCAATTGATTGTAATTTATCTGTTTCCGCTTTTTGGCTGGGCAAATTTGAGCAGCGCTAAGAATTTAATTTTGACCTGATCATCCTGATCGCTTCTGACCAAGAGTAATCACCTATGCGTTTTAATTTAGGCTGTGGGGTGCTAACGCCCCTTTTAATGGTCCTGGCCTGGGGCTGGGGAACCTCCCCCGGATTGGCAGCAGAGCGGCTCAAAGTTCAATTGGGGCCTTTTGAGCAACAAGTCACGGTTGCGGAACTGGAGCGGTTTGTGAATACCGGTCGCCTTTCTTCTAACTTGCGACTTTATAGCGGTGTTTTAACCCCTGAGATTCGCAAGTCCTTGGGTAAAAGCGTGCAAATTGACCCAGAGGTTGCCAGTCAAGCGATTGATGATGTGCTTGAATCCTCTCGGGGACAGCAGTTATTGAATGTCTTAAAGGCTGTGATTCCAGATGCAAATTCTGAGCAAATTCGGGCCGGACTGACCCTGGCTGCCCAACAGGCAGATGGGCTGAATGTGATTACAGTTTTAAAGGCACTGCCTAAAGAAACCGTGACGATTGATGCAACCACCGCCCTGGCAGTGGCCTCCCAGATTAATTTAGATTTTCTGGGTAGTCAAGCTTTAAACCCAACCCTGGAACGGGAGTTGATGGTTGCCAGTGGTTCTTTTAAGCCCGCCTTTAACCCGGCGGCTCCGGGGCCGGAGTCTGTGGAACAAAAGTCTTTGATCCTGGAGGATAGCCAACGCGATCGCCAAATCCCGGTAGATCTTTACTGGGGACAAAATTCTCGCGGACCATTGGTTGTGATGTCCCACGGTTTTGGTTCAAATCGCAAGTTTTTAATTTATCTGGCCCGGCATCTGGCTTCCTATGGACTGACCGTGGCGGCGCTAGATCATCCCGGTAGTAATGCGGATTTACTCTACGGACAAACTAGCAAGCTGAGCAAACCAACCTTAACGGACAAAAGTCTCTTGTCTGCCCAGGAATTCGTTGATCGTCCCAAAGATATCAGCTTTTTACTCAATCAGTTGGCAACCCTTAACCGCGAACCCGGTGCCTTGCAGGGAAAACTACCCACTGAGAAAGTCACCGTTCTAGGTCACTCCCTGGGGGGAACCACCGCCCTGAGCTTGGCCGGAGGAACGATTGATTTAGAGCATCTCAGACGAGCCTGCAAACTCAAAAACCCGGTTGAACAGGCCTTTGCCAACTGGTTTCAGTGTAGTGCCACTGAATTGCCGGGACAGCAGCTTAACTTTCGCGATCGCCGCGTGACCCAGATCATTGCCATTAACCCGCTGGTGGG
>JBGTDP010000303.1:0-2589 GCA_041748255.1 Thermosynechococcaceae cyanobacterium
TCAGTTGATAACACAGGTTGCTGGAATTCGTCCAAGATCATTCCCCAGCAAAACCCGCCAAGCAAATAGGGCCAGTGCTTTTACCTTTTTGGTTTATCTTTAGGACATGAATGGCAGATTCATTGTTTTTGAGGGTGGCGAAGGCTGTGGGAAGACGACCCAACTTGGGCGACTACACCAATGGCTAACTATCCATAATCAAGGATCTTTCACCCAGTCACCAGTGATTGTTACCCGCGAACCAGGGGGGACCGAACTAGGTAAAAACCTGCGGCAATTGCTGCTATCTCCTTTGCCAGCAGAACCCGTCCAGGAGCTAACTGAGCTATTGCTTTATGCCGCCGATCGCGCTCAGCATACCAAAGAGGTGCTTAAACCAGCCCTATCCCAAGGGTCACTCGTGCTGTGCGATCGCTACACAGATTCAACCCTTGCATACCAGGGCTATGGTCGCGGATTGGATTTAGGGTTGATTGCGCAGCTAAATCATATTGCCAGTGGCGGCCTAGAGAGTGATCTAACCCTGTGGCTGGACCTAGATGTAGAAGTGGGGCTAGCTAGAGCTCAACAGCGCCAGGGGGACGCCAGTTCCCTTGATCGCATCGAACAGGGCGCCCGAAGTTTTCATCAACGGGTACGTCAGGGCTTTCAACACCTGGCCCAGGAATATCCCCAGCGCATTGTTCGGATTGATGCCAACCAGCCGGAAGCTGCCGTTGCTGCCCAAATTCAAGCCGTCGTCAGCCAACGGTTAAGGGCATGGCATTAGCGGCTTTTTCTAAACTAATTGGCCAAGAGCAAGCAGTGGCACTCCTAACCTCGGCAGTGGCCCGCGATCGCATTGCCCCGGCTTATTTGTTTATTGGGGCTGAAGGTGTGGGCAGACGGTTGGCAGCCCAGTGTTTTTTAGAATTACTCCTGTCAGCGACTGGTGCTGACCCCCAAACCCTAAATCGTCTGCGCCAGGGAAATTATCCCGATGTGCTTTGGGTCGAACCCACCTACCTGCATCAAGGCAAACCGTTAACCCTAACCCAAATGGTTGCCCTGGATGCAACCCTACCAAAATCGCGGCCCCAAATTCGTCTGGAACAAATCCGGGGGATTTCCCGGTTTTTAAGTCGTCCTCCCTTAATCGCCGCCCGATCAGTGGTTGTGTTCACCCAGGCCGAAACCATGGCCGAGGCTGCCGCCAATGGCTTACTAAAAACCTTGGAAGAACCAGGGAAGGCAACGTTGATTTTAATTGCTCCCAGCCCAGAGGCATTACTACCAACCCTGGTCTCCCGCTGCCAGCGAATTCCTTTTCATCGCCTCTCCTTGGCCCAGATGGCTCAGGTGCTGAATCAAGCTGGTCAAGCGCAGGTATTAGAGGAGCCACAAATTTTAGCGATGTCCCAAGGTTCCCCTGGGGAGGCAATTCAAAACTGGCAATGCCTGCAAGCGTTTCCTCCAGACTTACTTGAGGAAATTACTCACCCCCCCCAGACCCTGCGGCAGGCCTTGACCTTGGCCCGCCAGATTGATCAAACCCTAGATCTTGAGCTGCAACTATGGTTGATTAATTATCTTCAGCAGTCCTATTGGCAACAGCACCGACAGTCGCAACCAATCCAGCAGCTAGAGCGTGCCCGCCAGCAGTTGGTTAACTATGCGCAACCGCGACTGGTTTGGGAGGTGACTTTAATGAATTTAAGTCCAGCAGCCTAATCTAGCTCATCTCTCAAGCGGGGAGTCGGGGCAGAGCCAGTAAACAGCAGCATGACAAAGGTCCACAGAGAAACCCCCCGAGATCCTGAAGTATTTGGGCGTAATGATCGCTGAGGAGAGGCAACCCAAAACGTTACTAAGGGAATTACAACCCAGGTTAGAAGAAAGAGTAGGTCGATTGTCCACATAGAAAACCTCCAATGAGTACAAATACTTAGCTACTCGTCTGTACAGTCTCACACTAACAACGGAGGATCAGACCTGCAACGTTTCTTAACAGGGGATCGATATTGTTACATTTAGAAATGTTTTGCTCAGATTTCAATTTACTCATTTTACTGGCGAAATCCACGAAACCCAGTTCAGAGAGGAATTACACTCTAAAATTAATTTTCCTGCTGGCGTGCTGAATAATGAGAAAGTTTAGATTTCAAGCTCAGGATGAGCTGTCAATCGGCCGTGTGTTCAGAGACTAATTGCAAAATTTCCTGGGCGGCTCGGTCTACTGCCCCCAGTTCACCCAAAGCCAGCCGCATTTGTTGATAATCGGCGAGCATTTGCTGGCGGCGATCCGGGTTAAGCAGCAGATCCAAGGCGATGTGAGCCAGTTTGTCAGGGGTGGCCTGTTCTTGCAGGAGTTCTGGCACAATTAATTTCATCACGACTAAATTAGCTGGAGAGGCAAAGGGAATTGATACCTTCAGCAGCCGCCGGGCCAGCCAGTTTGTCAGGGCGCTGAATCGGTAGGTGACCACCTGGGGCACATTTAGCAGCGCAGCCTCAAGATTTACCGTCCCGGATTTAGAAATGGCTAGATCCGCTGCGGCTAAAACCAACTGAGAGTCGGCGTTGATCTGGGCCCGGAGATTATAAGCTTGA
>JBGTDP010000304.1:0-8373 GCA_041748255.1 Thermosynechococcaceae cyanobacterium
GCCCCAACATCGGAGATCACAATATCCTCAGAGCCCATCACCTGGCGCAGATCGTAGATCAACTTCTGGGGCCGCACCGGAAAACTGTCATCGTTGGCATAGCGCTCATAGTCAGCCCGAATATCTGAGCGCAACTCTAAGGAGTAAGGGCTGGGTTGCCCCTGGCGGTCAGAGCGGTTGAGAATTTCAGCCAAAGAGTCAGAGATATCCCCCACAACCTCAGCGATCGGAATGTAGCTGCTGTCAATTTCAGCCGCATTGGCTCCCACGTGCACGATCGGAATCGACCCCTGGGGATTCCACTTTTTAGGAGAATACTCAATCAGGTCATAGCCGATCGCAATCACCAGATCAGTGCGATCAAAACCACAACTGATATAATCTCGCTGCTGCAGCCCAAAGGTCCATAAGGCTAAAGGATGGGTGTAGGGAAACACCCCTTTGCCCATAAAAGTATTCACCACCGGAATCTGCAGTTCGGTGGCAAACCGGATCACCGCCTCACTGGCATTGGCCCGGATTGCCCCATTTCCCACCAGAATCAAAGGATTTTTGGCTTGGGAAATCGCTACCGAGGCATCCTTAATACTGTGAAAAGAAGCAAAGGTTTTTTCGTAGGGGTCAACTTGAAATGCTCCCTGTCCCAGAGGTTGACCGGAGGCCGCCATCGCCGCTATGTTTTCGGGCAAGTTAATATGAACAGCCCCTGGCTTCTCACTTTGAGCTAACTTAAAGGCTTTGCGAACAATTTCTGGGGTGTTGCTCGGCCGCACAATTTGCGTGCTCCACTTGGTCACGGGGGCAAACATAGCCACTAAGTCTAGATATTGGTGGGCCTCAATGTGCATCTGATCAGTTCCCACCTGGCCGGTGATCGCCACCAAGGGCGCTCCATCAAGATTGGCATCGGCAACCCCGGTCATCAGGTTTGTGGCCCCTGGCCCCAGGGTAGAAAGACACACCCCCGCTCGCCCCGTGAGTCGCCCGTAGACATCCGCCATAAAGGCAGCCCCCTGCTCATGGCGCGTGGTGATGAACTGAATCGAAGAGTGCCTGAGGGCTTCTAGAACTTGGAGGTTTTCTTCGCCGGGAAGTCCAAAAATGTATTGCACCCCTTCCTGTTCTAGACAATGCACCAACAATTCAGCCGTATTCATTTGAGTCTCCACTAATCCCCCTCAATTGGTTCACTTCACCCACACTGTTTTGACATTCATAAATTCATGAATGCCCTGTATGCCTAATTCTCGTCCATAGCCAGAATTTTTAGTTCCCCCAAAGGGTAGGCGAGGGTCAGATTTGACCATGCCATTAATAAAAACGGCCCCCGCCTCCAGCTCAGCAATCAAGCGATCGCGCTCTGCTGAGACCTCAGTCCAGGCGCTAGCGCCCAAGCCAAAGCGGGTATCGTTGGCAAGTTTAATTGCCGCCTCTAGGTCTGGAACCCGAAACAGCAGCGCCACCGGTCCAAAAAACTCCTCTCCATAGGCAGACATATCAGGCCGAATATTGGTCAAAAGGGTTGGGGGATAAAAATTTCCTGCCCCCTCCAGGGGAGCGCCCCCCACCAGCACCCGTGCCCCGTGCTGAACAGCGGTTTGCACTTGGTGATCCAAAGTTGCCAAAATATCAGCGGTTGCCAGGGGACCAATGTCAGTTTTAGCATCCAGGGGGTCGCCAATCTTTAAGGCTTTAAACTTTTCAATTATTTTTTGTTCAAACGCTTCAGCGATGCCCTCGGCAACAATAAAGCGCTTGGCGGCAATGCAAGACTGACCATTATTGAGCATCCGGGCAGTGGTTGCAGTTGCAGCCGCCGCCTCTAAATCAGCCGACTCTAAAACAATAAACGGGTCACTGCCGCCGAGTTCCAGTACTGTTTTTTTGATCTGCTTGCCAGCTGCTGCGGCCAAGCTGGCCCCGGCAGGTTCACTGCCCGTTAAAGTTGCTGCTTTAACTCGCTCATCTGCCATCAGGGCGGCAACCCGCTCCGAGCCGATCAGCAAAGTTTGAAACACCCCCGGCGGAAATCCGGCCTGCTGAAAAATCTGCTCAATGCCTAAGGCAGACTGGGGCACATTGGAGGCATGTTTCAATAAGCCCACATTCCCGGCCATCAAAGCGGGGGCAGCGAAGCGAAATACTTGCCAAAAGGGAAAATTCCAGGGCATTACTGCCAAAATTGCTCCCAGGGGTTGGTAGCGAATAAAACTTTGACTGGCATCGGTTTGCACCGGAGCATCGGCAAGAAACTCAGCCCCATGCTCGGCATAGTAGCGACAGACCCAGGCAGATTTTTCCACCTCTGCGATCGCAGCAGCCAGCGGCTTACCCATTTCTAAAGTCATGGTTCTGCCATATTTCTGCTTGTCTGCCACTAGGACTTCGGCCGCTTGAGTTAACCACACTGCTCGCTGGTCAAGCGAGGTCTTTTGATAGGTCGTAAATGCTTGTTGCGCCTGGGCTAGCTTATCTTCTAGCTGAGTATTTGTCAGGGGCTCAAAGTGCAGGGTTTCGCCGGTGGTGGGGTTAATTGAAGCAATGCCCATGGCTCAAATCTCCAGCTCAGACAGGATAGAGGAGTAGTAAATCACCCCGTTTAGCCAGCGGCGATCGCCCGCTTGGCTTGAGTCAGGTTTGTTTAGTTCATCCTGACAAGTACTCAGTAATCCTGACACGGATTGAGCAAAATTTAACTGCAAAGCCTCTAACCGAAGGATTAAATCTCAGACTTGATTCTGGGAATTGAAATGGGGAACTTAATTGGGCGTTTGCCGTTTCCAAAAAACTTCAGTAGATTGGACAGAGTTAAGCATTAACTTGGCTAACCGGGGGGTTATGCATTTTTTGATATTAAAGATTATCAACAAATTTGCTCAATCCAGTATGGGTTGTAGCAGCACTGCCTTGCTTAATCGGTGTCTTTGGGTCCCTAACAGCAAAGACATTAATTCACCACAGAACTAGGACAGTGAATGGAACTCAAAGCTAGTGCTATTAGTCCCGTTTTGGATCGCCGCCCTTTGGTGCTTGTTGTTGAAGATGACGAAGATAGCCTACTCCTTCTAAACCAGGCTTTAGAGCTATTTGAATGTAATGGATTGAGTGCTACAAATGGTCGGGAGACTCTCTCTTTGGTGCCAGCTTTTCAGCCAGATTTGATTTTATTAGATATTTTGCTGCCGGATATGGATGGGTTGGAAGTTGTCCGCCATCTCAGGCAAAATCCAGATCTTGTTGCAACGCCCATTGTTGCCGTGACTGCCTTAGCCGCCCTAAAAGATCGCCAGCAGATCCTCTCCTATTGTCATGACATAATCACAAAGCCTTATATTCTGGATGATTTAGAAGCAGTGATCCGCCGCCACTTAAATCCAGTTGCTATCCCTCAAGCAACAGCGAGAGCTTCTTGAGGGGTTCCCGAAGCAGCATCAGTTGATCTGGATAGGAGTTTTGATCTGAGCCTGGACCCACTTGAGCCAAGCCTCTATCCCCTTGCCGGTTTTGGCAGAAATGGGAATGATCGTGACATCAGGGTTGATTTGGCGAACATTGGCGGCAATTTGCTCTAAGTCTATTTCCAGGTAGGGAGCCAGATCGGTTTTGGTAATCAACAGGCAATCTGCGGCTTGGAACATAATCGGATACTTGAGGGGCTTGTCCTCGCCTTCGGTGACGCTTAAGAGGGCAACTTTAGCGTGCTCACCAACTTCAAACTCCGCTGGACAGACTAAATTCCCGACGTTTTCAACCAGCACCAGTTCAAACTGAGTGGGATTGTAGTCCTGTTCCAGGCGGTGCAGACCCCCAGCCACCATTTTGGAATCTAGATGGCAGGAGCGACCCGTGTTGATGGCAATCACGGGTACACCGTAACGGCGCAAGCGATCAGCATCCAGTTCTGTGGTCATGTCGCCCTCAATCACAGCGATCGCAATTTTAGAACTGAGAGCCTTGAGGGTTTTTTCTAGCAGTACTGTCTTCCCAGCCCCAGGGCTGCTCATGATATTCAGGCAGGTAATCCCCCACTGGTCGAAGTGGGCGCGGTTATGGTCTGCGCCGGCTTGGTTGGCGTGCAGGAGGTTAATTCCCAGGCCAGCTTCAAAGGTTTGATGCATAATTCTATGGGGATAGGTGTTTAAGGGATGGCTTAGAACAGAGCTTCTGTAGAGGTTGGGGTTAATTTAGCCCCGTCAGGATCAGTGGTGTATTCAACTCGATCAATTTTTAGTTCCCGTCCGGAGCGGATGTCTTCCAGGGGGGAGTGGCAGCTCGGACAGGCATAGGCAACCCCAATTTCTGGGCGGTACTCCTGCTGGCAGGCATGGCAAAAGGCGATCAGCGGTGTTTCTTGAATCTGGAGCTTGGCCCCGGTTAAAAAGGTTTGGCGGGTTTGAACTTCAAAGGCAAATTGCAAACTTGCTGGTTCCACACAGGTAAATCGACCCACAATCAAATGAACTTGCGAGATTTTGGGAGCATTTGGCTGAGCGTCCCACCAGTCTTTGAGGGTGAGAATCAGCGCCTTGGTCATGTCGGTTTCGTGCATTGTTCTAGGGATAAAGAGAGGGTAGAACCGCCTCAGCCATTTCAACTGGATTAACTCCAGGCTTGATCGACGTTCATGTTGGCTTGGGCATGAATATAGTCAGGGGGTTGAGGGCGGGGCAGTTGACCCGATAGCACCAGGTGAGCCATCGTGTCGCAGATCACCCGAGTTGCCATCAGGGCAGTCATGTCACTGACATCGTAGGGGGGCGACACTTCCACCACTTCCAGGCCACACACGGGCGCCCGCTCAACAATCTTGCCTAGCAAGGCCAGGGCTTCTCGGGGCAGCAACCCACCGGGTTCGGGCCAGCCAGTCCCAGGGACAAACCCAGCATCAATGCAGTCAATGTCAAAACTAATCCACACGCAGTCAGTGCCATCCAGAGCTCGTTCCAGGGCATAGTCCACCGCCGCATCGATGCCCTGCTCAACAATGTCGGTGACGGTGAGAATATTGGTGGCCCGCTCGCGGCAAACCTTAACGCCCTGCCGGGGAACTTGCCAACCGCCAATTCCTAGTTGCACCAGGTTTTTAGCTGGGGCATTGGCCATATTCGTGGCGTGGAACCAGGGACAGGTGTGCATCCGCTCGTCTAGGTCGGTTTCTTGGGTATCCACATGGCGATCGAAGTGGATAATCCCAACTTTTTTGTCCCCCAGGTGGCGACAAATCCCCCGCACGGTGGGAAAGCCAATTGAGTGGTCACCGCCGAGCAGGATCGGAAAGGCCCCTGAACTAAACACGTGGGCCACCGCCTTGGAAATCTGATCAAAGGATTTCTCGTTGTTGCCGGGAATCGTAAACACATCCCCCACATCACAAAGGCTAATTTGCTCCCGCAGATCTACCCCCAGTTGGAAGTTGTAGGGGGTGTAAAGCGCCGAAATTTTGCGGATGCCCTGGGGGCCGAAGCGAGTGCCAGGGCGATAGGTGGTGCCGGAGTCGTGGGGGACGCCGACAATCGCCACATCATAATCACCCACGCGGCGGACATCTTCCAAATAAGGCGCTTTTAGGAAGGTATTGATTCCGGCATAGTGGGGCAATTCACCGCGCGAGAAGTTAGGAATAGAGCGATCGCGAATGCTCTCGGCGGCTTCTAAACCGAATTCTAAACCCTGAGAAACTTCCTGTTGCCAGCCACTCATGGGCAGTTGAGCTTCCCGCTCTAGGGCTCTGCTGGCTTCGGTTGAAGATTGTTGCGGATCTGGTGAAGTGTTTGTCATAACCAAAAACTAGAAGGGTACTGGGATTGAGGGTTGTGGATTTATTGATTCATTGATTGCAAAAAGCCCAGGAGAAACCTTGCTGAATGGCTCTCCCGGGCTTTTGTCCCGCCGTGTGACTAGACTGGAACTTTTCCTAACTCAGAAAAGTTATACAGAAACTAGTGTCTTCTCTTGGACCAGACATTTGGCATGAGTACAGGCCAAATCGGAACCCTAGAAGTAAATTGTTGTAGCAGTAGAAACTATTTCAATGGCAGCTAAAATGCCAACCAAATTTGAATTGCTTTAAGCAATTTATTAAGCGACTCGATTTTAATCAAACTTTTAGCCAAATGGTGTATTTATTGATACCAAAACCAGCTGGTTGCCAGGGCAGTGAACTGGTTGCTTGAATAACAGATTCACTAGCGGACTTGAAGCCAGCTAAACAACTGCCCCAGTGTTAGTTTAAGTCCGGCCCCAAATGCTGGTACGGGTAACAGAGCCTGTGGTGCTTCAAATACAATCGGTTGACGCTCAGGCAGATAAGCAAATATCAAAGGCTCAGCCGGATCAATTAACCAACCCATTGATGAACCCTGATTGAGGCAATGGAGAATGTTGGTGGTCAAGGATGAATTGCTATGCCTGCAAATCTCCGATCGCATTTTGGGTCACAGCTGCGATCGCCTGATCCGTTGCTTTGGGTAGATGGTGATAGCGCCCCCCCGATCGCTGGGCAAGTTCCTTGGCAAAGCCAGTGGAAATAAACTTGTTCTCCGTGTCAATCACCAGCAACTTCAGTCTTAAGGCCCGGATCTTGTCAGCGATTTCCAGTAACTCCCCCTTGATATCCGGTTTTTCTCCCGGCTCTAGGGTTTCCCCCAGGGATCTTGCCAGGGGAATATTCCCCCGGCCATCAGTGATCGCCACAATTACCACCTGGCCAATATCGCCAGAGGCTTGGGCATTTAAGCCCACCCGGACTGCCTGGGTGAGACCGTGGGCGAGGGGGGAGCCGCCGCCACAGGGCAATAAATCTAACCGCCGTCGGGCCGCTTCAATCGAGCGCGTCGGCGGTAGCAAGACATCCGCCTGCTCTCCTCGAAAGGGAATCAGAGCGACTTGATCCCGGTTTTGATAGGCCTGGGTCAGCAGCCGCATCACAGCCCCTTTGGCCGACTGCATCCGGTTCAAGGCCATGGAGCCAGAAGCATCGACCACGAACACCACTAAAGCCCCGGCTTTGCGGACTAAGCGCTTGGTGCGAACGTCTGCCTGCTCAACGATTACCCGCCGACCAGGCTGGCGCTGCCGCCGAGCTTTTTGGTAAGGGGCCGCTGCCCGCAGGGTGGCATCCACAGCAATTCGCTGTACCCGTCCCTGGGGCAACATTGGTTTGACATAGCGACCGCGATCGCTCGAATAAATCAGGTTGCGGGTCCCGGCTTTGCCCTGACGGTTAGCCATCTGGGCAAAATAAAGCACAGAGGGGTCTAGGATCACCCCTTCGGTGTCAAAGACAAATTCCTCTGGGACACTGGGGGGCTCTTCTGGCGGCTCCTGGTCTTCTTGATCTTCTTCCTCTTCTTGGTCTTCTTCCTGCTCTTGTTGCGACTGGTCTTGAGGATCGGGTGGTGGCGGGGGTGGCGGTGGCTCTGGCGGCGATTGCACGACCGTGGATCGGGGGACAATTACCAACTCCACGGCATAACGCAGATCTTCAGCCGTGACTCGATCGCGTCCATTCAGAGCCGCATGAGCTTTGGCGACTCGCAGGGCAAACAATTCTGCCCGATGCCCCTGGACCCTACCCCGAATGGCCTCATCTACTAAGTAGGCAATTTGGTCTGGCTGAACCTGAACGTCTTTGAGCCATTCCCGCGCTAAGAGAATTTGGGTTTTGAGATCCTCAAGATCCTCGGCGTATTGGTCTAAAAACCCCTGGGGAGAATCGGCATAGGCAGTCGCCTGGTCTACTGCTGCCACCCGCTGATCGAGGCCGAGAACTGCATCCGCAGACAAGGCGATCGCAATTCGATCTAGTAAATGCTCCCTGAGGGCTCCCTCCTCCGGATTATAGGTGGCAATCAGCAAAGGCTGGCAAGGATGCTGAAAACTAATTCCTTCTCGCTCAATCTGGTTGCGGCCTTCTGTCAACACCGTCAGCAATAGATTGGCAATCTGGTCCTCCAGCAGATTAATCTCATCCACATAGAGAACCCCCCGGTGAGCCTCCGCCAGCAGTCCGGGCTGAAAGACAGTTTCTCCCCGCTGCACGGACTGGCTGACATCTACCGAACCCAGGAGCCGATCCTCGGTAATCCCTAAGGGAATTTGGATAAACGGAGCCGAAATAATTTCTGTACTGGGCTGGGGCTGGCCTTCCACGACTGGAATTTCCCCAGCGGCTAACTGCTCTAAAACAAAATCATCCCATTCCTCTGGGCTAGCCGGATCACAGTTACTAATCGAGTCTTTGACCACCTCGATCGATGGCAGCAGACCATGAATGGCTCGGGCCATGACTGATTTAGCGGTTCCCCGACGACCGGCAATCGCCACACCCCCCAAGCCTGGATCAATGGCAGCCAGCAGGAGAGCTAGCTTAAT
>JBGTDP010000305.1:0-2665 GCA_041748255.1 Thermosynechococcaceae cyanobacterium
CCTGTTTGCTGGTCACCGACGACTAAGAAACCCGCAGATTTAATCGGGATCGAAAAGCTTTGGGTGTGGATCGCCAGCGGCTTCTCCGGGGTCTGCCAAAAAGGGTCTGACTCAGGCAGCAGAAAAATATTGAATGCTTTAGCCGCCCAATAGGGTGAACCACCGCAAGAATAATCATCTAGCTCAGCGGCACAGGGGCGTAAGTATCCCAGGTTTAAGTGGTGGCGATCGCTAAAAATCTCGTGCTTTAAAAAGAAGCTTAAGGTGGCGTGACACATTGTTTTTACTTCACCGACATCCAGTCCCAGGCAATCGAGGTGCAGACCCAAAGCAATTGGAGCCAGGTAGGCAAATCGGTAAATGGTGGACCTGCCAAAACAGGGAATGCTGCCATCCCCAGCAAAGAAATAGCGGAAGTTTTGCATCAGCAAGCCGATTCTGTCCCTGTGCATCTTGGCGATCGCTGGCTGCGATTGGCCATCCAGGATTACCCACATCAGGTGGTAGTAATGGAAAGCCCAAAGGGTATAATAGTCAATCCGATTGCTCTGGCCATCCCGGTACCAGCCTTCACCCAAGTACATTTCGCTGCAAGCACGAAGGTTGCGATCTATTTGGGCCTGGGAATAGGGCATCTCAAATTTCTTTAAAACTGTATTGATGATGATGTTGAACAGCAGCCAATTGTTTTGAGCAAATTCAACCTGGGTACATTGCAGCAGATAGTTGGCAACCCGCTTTTTTTCCGGGGTTGAATACTGGTCCCATATATGGATTCGAGAAAGGTACAGCGACCAGGCCAAAGAAGCGCATTCAACCAGATGCTGCGAGCGGTGATTTATGTCTCCCCAGTACTCAGGATGAGCAGGATCAGTTCCCGCCAAGAGTCCCCTTCGATAAAACTCAGCCACGTCAATCGTTTGACCTGCATCGGTTATCTTGCCTGTCTGGCTGCTTTTGAGCCACGCTCCAGCCATAATGAAAGATCTTGAGAACCCTTCTAATTCATCAGCCGATTGGCCATGACGAGTTTGAGGGCCAGGAATATACACCCGAGCCTTGCCTGCCGAAGCACTAGCAACAATACCCTGAGTCAGGTCGAAAAAGAGAGCTTTCCAGTGCTTTCGGGTCCAACCGGTGATCGGAGATTGCCCATAGTCGGAGGGAACCTGCAATTTGAGGATCTTCACGCTTGTTTCTAATTTGTTCCTAATAAAGAGATGCGACAGGAAAATGAACCCGCCCAAAGTTGACGAGTACAACTCGGCAGGGAGAGGCAATTCTTAATCAAAAGCGCAGATGTGGGATCACCTATGTCCCGGTTTTAGGCTTGGGGATTTATTTACTCAGAACTTTGCAGAGCCGGTGGCGGAACTGTTTCCTGAATCGGTCGCACAACAGGATCGGTCTGGGAAGCAGCCGCGGTGGGTTGAAAAATTCCTGCTAAGGCTTTTTCTAAGGTCTCGGCCATGGAGATCCGATTTTCATAGACCACAATCACCCGGGCCAGAATCGGAACACTGGTTTGCTCGGCCTCTAGGTAAATCGGCTCCACGTATAGCAGGGACTGCTCAATTGGAATAATCAGAAGATTGCCTTGGATGGCCTTGGAGCCCTGGCGATTCCACAGAGAGATCTGCTGAGAGATCACTGGGTCTTGATTAATCAAGGCTTCAATTTGTTCAGGACCGTAGACCAGCTCCTGCTTAGGAAATTGATAGAGCAACCGTTTGCCGTAATTGTCGCCATCGGAGCGGGCTGCTAGCCAGGCAATCAGATTATTTCGCCGCAGTGGGGTAAAGGGATGCAGCAAAGTAAACTCTTCTGCTTTGGCCGTGGGCAGTTTCATGATCAGGTAGTAGGGTTCAACCACCTGGGGTTTACTGGCATAGATCTCAGTTGGTACCCGCCACTGGTCTTCCCGGTTATAAAACACCTGCGGGTCAGTCATGTGATAGGTCAACAGGCTTTGAGACTGAAACCGAAATAAATCTAAAGGATAGCGGATGTGGCTGCGCAGGGCAGTTGGCATCGCTACAAAGGGCTGGAAAAGATCCGGAAAAACCTTTTGCCAGGTGGCAATAATCGGGTCTTGGGGATCAATGACGTAGAAGTTGACCGTGCCATGGTAGGCATTTACGACCACTTTGACCGGGTTGCGGATATAGTTAAATCCGGTTTCTCCTGGATCAGAGTAGGGGTAGCGATCGCTGGTGGTATAGGCATCAATGATCCAGTAAAGATGATTTTGATCGGAGGGGTTGTCCGGATCGGCATCGGCAACCACCAAATAGGGATCGCTATCAAAACGCAAAAAAGGCGCGATCTCTCGCACCCGCTGCTGAACTTGACGACGGAAAAGCAACCGGGTATCGGCGGTGAAATTTTGGGTCAGCAGCATCCGCCAGTCCTTGAGGTGCTTGGCAAATAACCACCGCCGCCAGGCAGCGTCTAAAGAAATTCCCCCCTGGCCATCGTAGGTGTTGTAGACGTTGTCATTGCCACTGGGATAGTCCAGTTCCTTGACCCTGGTGGCCGTCATCACATAGTTATTGGTAAGTTCGCCATAGTAAATCCGGGGACGGCCAATCGGAATACTCTCTTGAATGGGCTCACTGGCGGTTCGCAGCCCCCCATCATCCGAGCCGGAGCCAATGCCTCTGAC
>JBGTDP010000306.1:0-8619 GCA_041748255.1 Thermosynechococcaceae cyanobacterium
ATAAATCTCACTGCTGAGGTTAGGGGTAATGGGGGCCAGCAGATAGGCTGCCAGCCGCACGGCTTCTAAAACGCTATAGAGAATTTGATTGACTTGCTGAGTCTGGCCCTGCTTATAGAGGCTCCAGGGGGCCTGCTGGTCGATAAATTTGTTCCCAGCTCTCACCAGTGACAAAGCCGCTTCACAGGCTTGATGAAAGGCCAGGGCTTGATAAGCTGCTGTGGCCTGATCGCCTGCCCTCAATCCCAGGGCCTTTAAGGGGTTATCCTCTGGAATTTCTTCTCCAAGGGGAACCTGACCCTGGCAGTACTTAAACACCATCTTCAGGGTGCGATTGAGCAAATTCCCCAGATCGTTTGCTAGATCGGCATTTAAGATATTCACAAACCGAGTTTGATTAAAATCGCCATCGCGACCAAACTCAATTTCTTTAAGAAAATAGTAGCGAACCGCGTCGGAACCGTACTGATTGAGTAGTTCAACCGGATCAAGGGTATTGCCCAGGCTTTTGCCCATCTTTTGCCCATCTTTGGTCAGAAACCCGTGGACAAACAAGCGCTCTGGCAAGGGTAACCCAGCTGACATCAGCATTGCCGGCCAGGAAATTGCATGAAACCGGAGAATATCCTTACCAATCAGGTGCAGGTTAATCGGCCACCAGCGCTTGAGGGCATTCTCTAGGGTCGGTTGATCCTGGGGATCTAACAGGGCAGTGACGTATCCGAGCAGGGCTTCAAACCAAACATAAATCGTGTGGTTAGGATCAACCGGCAATGGGAAGCCCCATTCTATATTCACCCGTGAAATTGAGAAATCCTGCAGCCCTTGACCGACAAAGCTCAGCACTTCATTGCGACGGGTTCCCGGCTGGATAAAATCTGGACGCTCAGTGTACAGCGCTTCTAGTTGGTCTTGGTATTTAGAGAGTCGAAAGAAATAGTTTTGCTCGTCTCGCCACTCTGCTTGCCGGTTGGAATGAATGGCACAGGTGTGATTCTCTAGGAGGTCTCGCTCCTCTTTAAACTCTTCGCAGGCCACGCAGTACCACCCCTGCTGCTGACCAAGGTAAATGTCACCCTTGTCCCAAACCCGCTGAAAAAAATCCTTTACGATCGCGGCATGACGGGGATCAGTAGTGCGGCTAAAGCGGTCATACTGCACATTTAACTGTTGCCACAGGGTCTTAAATCCGGCAGCGATTTGATCCGCGTGGGCCTGGGGCGATCGCCCTAGCCGCTCTGCCGTCTGCTGAATCTTTTGGCCATGTTCATCGGTGCCGGTAATTAATAGCACCTCATGACCCTGCAACCGCTTAAACCGGGCCACGACATCTGCTGCCATGGTTGTATAAGCACTGCCAATGTGAGGCAAGTCATTGACATAGTAAAGCGGAGTGGTCAGGGCAAACGGAGTTTGATTGGCGGCGTTCATGCTCAATTTCAACAGTTATAAATCTTATTAAGTAAATAAATGTAAAAATTTCAGTTGACCTCCATCATACACGAGAATTATTAGCCTCAGCCCTAGGGTTTAAACCCAGCGGTCCCAGGCTCAGCTATCGTTTAGTTGTGGATTTAACGCTGCTGATAACCGGGGTCTAAAGAGTGCATTTGGCCGCCGATGACTAAGACAAGCGATCAGTCATTTTCTGTAAAAACCAGCAATTATCTCTGCCCCTGGGGATGGGTCTCAAGGCCTGGCTGATTCTGGTATTAACTCTAGGAGTGCTGGCAAATTTGTTGTAGCGGCAAAGACACAGAGCATGAAGAAATGTTAACAAAGAACTAGATTTGAATTTATTTGGCTACCCATGTCCCTGGAGAAACCCCTGTTGATTTCCCGCTCTTTTTTGGCAGCTTTAGGCACCCGTATGTTTTTACACTACGGCAATCGGGTACCCCAGGAAGGGGCCGTTTTAGTTGTGAGTAACCATCGCAGCTTTATGGATGCCCCGCTACTGATGGCCGCGGTGGGGAGATCGGTTCACTTTGCCACCCACCATTACATGAGTCAGGTGCCGGTCCTGCGGGAGATCGTTGAGCAGCTAGGGTGTTTTCCCCTGGCGAGCATGGATCAACGGCAGCAGAGTTTCTTTAAGCAGGCAACGCAGCTACTGCAGTCCCGCCAGGTTGTCGGCATCTTTCCTGAGGGAGCTCCCCCCATGGTCAATTTCACTCAGCCCCAGGAGGTGGGAAGTTTTGAGCGCGGCTTTGCCCATCTGGCTCTGCGATCGCCGGTGAAAAATTTAGCCGTTCTGCCAGTGGCGATCGCCTCAACCCAGGAGACCTGTCACAATATCATTCCCCTAAAGCTACTCAGCTGGTTTGACCCCTCTGAACCCTTGTTTAAGCACGTAGGCTGGCATCCGATGGTGGTTTATCAGCGGGTCAATATTTTGATTGGCAAACCCCGCTGGATTACTGTCGCCCAGCGAGAAGCTTATCAAGGCAAGCACGCCAAAACCTTAGTCACTGAGCTGGCTTATGATTGTCAGAGCCAGATTAAAGCCCTGTTGCAGCATTACTACTAAGGCTTGAAAGCCGCTCAATGGCAGGAATTCTAATTTCAACTTTTTTTGATCTCCGTCGCAGTTAAACCATGATTGCAGTTGAAAGTCGTCCTTGTTTTCTGACCCCGCTCAAACTAAACCCCAACCATCCCCTGTTTGTGTTTTTGCCGGGAATGGATGGCACCGGCAAACTTCTGCGTACCCAAACCGCAGGGTTAGAAGCAGCGTTTGATGTGCGTTGTCTAGCCATTCCTCCCGATGATCTCACCAGCTGGGAGGAGCTAACTGAGCAAGTTGTGGGGCTCATCCAGGCTGAGCTCAATTCAGGACCGCAGCGATCGGTGTATCTGTGTGGAGAATCCTTTGGCGGCTGTCTAGCCCTGAAAGTTGCCTTGCAGGCCCCAGCCTTATTTGACCGAATTGTCTTGGTTAATCCCGCCTCGGCCTTTAACCGCCGCCCGTGGATGGCTTGGGGATCTCAATTTATGCAGTGGCTGCCGGAATTCCTGTATCAAAACTCAACTGCAAGCTTTTTACCTTTTCTCGCCGCCTTGGAGCGCATTGCTCCTGAGGATCGCCAAGTTTTGTTAGAGGCAACTCGCTCTGTGCCTCAGAAGACTTCCACCTGGCGTCTCTCTCTGCTGCGAGAATTTGAACTCAGTGCCAACCAACTTCAGAGCTTGCACTGCCCGGTTTTATTAATTGCCAGCCAAGCCGATCGACTCTTACCTTCTTTTTTAGAAGCCCGACAGCTTGCCCATCATCTACCCAATGCTCAAATTGTCCCCCTCCCCAGTAGCGGCCATGCCTGCTTATTAGAAACGGAGGTCAATCTTTATCAGATCATGCAGGCCAGCAATTTCTTAACCCAGGATGTTACTACCGCACAGGCAGCTTCGAGCGAGGGTTAAGATTTTTACAAAGTCTTAGCTCAGTGCCTTGGGGATTCCAATTAATTTGATCAAAAACCTGGTAGAGAATGTACAATCCCCGACCACACTCGTATTCTGCATGGGGCGCTGTGGAAGAGGCCCCGTTGTAGTGACTGGCGTTGTAATTACAGGGAGGTCTAAACCCGGAGCCCTGGTCGGAGATTATCCACCAGTATTGATTCTGGAGGACGGCGAACTCAACTAAAACTTTTTTGCTGGGGTCAAGATTGTTGCCATGTTTGGCTGCATTGACCAGGGCTTCTTGCAATCCCAGCTTTAACTCTTCCCGGCAGGCGGCTGGGACTTCTGAGAGTAATAAATCCAGGATTGGACACAGGTAAAGCGTAGAAGCAAAGCTAATTGTACTGGTAGTACTTGAACGACGACCCGCTGGACGAAGTGAAACCGCAATCACGTGCAGAACTCCTTAATGCTTAGGTAGAGAGTCATCTGTCTCCTAAAACAGTGAGTCCAAACTGAGTAATAAGCGTTCAGTATTAAAATTCAAATCGGCAACAGTAAAATCCTAGCCTGGGGCGCTCGTGGGCGCGTTAACAAAAATCGCTTTTATACCTAGGATCTTATCAAATTTGCCTGAGAAGATCATCTGGGACTGAGAACTGCTCCTGGTAAAGTCTGACAACTTTAGCCGTGACTTCAGGGATGCTGAGATGGTCGGTGTTGATTTCAACGGCATCTGCTGCTTTTCGCAGGGGGGAGATGGCGCGGCTAGAATCTTTTTGGTCCCGTGCAAAGATATCAAGCTCCAGTTGCTCTAAAGAAATCAGGTTGCCGCTACTGTGTTTGAGCTCCTGCTGCCGTCGGCGCGCCCGTTCTTGCACCGAGGCGGTCAGAAAGATTTTCAGCTCGGCATCTGGGAAGACGTAGGTGCCAATGTCTCGCCCTTCAACTGCAATTCCTCCGGCCTCGCCGTAGTGCTGCTGTTGCTTGACTAGTTTCTGACGCACACTTTGCTGGGCAGCGATCGCTGAAACTTGAGCCGTTACTGTCAGGCTGCGGATTTCCTCGGTGACCTCCTGGCCGTTGACAAACACCCGCAGGGGTAACTGGGGATCATCACTGGGGATCAAATCAATCTGGCACTGGTTCACCAACTCAGCAACCGCAACCTGATCCTGAATTGAGAGTCCAGCCTCAAGCACTTTCCAGGTCACAGCTCGATACATGGCCCCTGTATCGAGATACAGCAGTCCCAGTTGCTGGGCACAGTGACGGGTGATTGTAGACTTTCCGGCCCCAGCGGGTCCATCGATCGCTAAAATGGGTTGCCGTGCGGGTAGCAGAACATTATCAATCAGGCGAGTTGAGCCAATCCGGGCAGCGATCGCTAACAACCCCACTGTTTCAACTTTCTCTAGGGGTTGCAGGGTGGTGGGATGGACCAGGTCAATATATTCGGGCATCACGGGTTGGGGGGTGAGGGTAGCTTCAACGGCTTGAATCAAGGCTTGGCGCTCTCGAATCCCGACTGCAAAGGCTGTTTTTGCCTGCTGCAAACTCTGGTACAGGCAAGTTGCCTGGATTTGCTCAGCCGGAGTTAGGGACTGATTTCGGGAGCTATAGGCCAGACCCCTTGAATCTCTCAGGATCGGACAGGGGACAATTTCAACCGGAAAGTTGAGATCTGCCACCAACCGCTGCACGATCGCTAACTGCTGGGCATCTTTCTGACCAAAATAAGCGCGCTGAGGTTGGACTAAATTCAATAGTTTGGTGACAATCGTGGCCACCCCTTGAAAATGACCGGGGCGCGATCGCCCACACAGGCCCTGGGTGAGGGTGGCCGGAGGAACGACCAGAGTATTTGAATCATGGGGAAACAGCTCCTCAGGAGCTGGGGCAAAGATCGCCTCCACCCCTTCCTGTTGGCAAAGGGTCTGATCCTGAGCCAGAATTCGCGGGTATTTTTCGTAATCTTCCCCCGGCGCAAACTGCAGCGGATTGACAAAAATGCTGACAATTACCCGTTTGTTTTCCTGCCGGGCCCGGCGAATTAGGCTGATATGCCCAGGATGAAGGGCACCTAAGGTGGGAACCAAGCCAACAGACCCCACGCTGGCGTGAGCAAAGGGCTCAGGACCTTGCTGACCCTGTTCAGAGCCCAGGCTCAAAAAGCGGCGCAGTCCAGCTACTGTCTTCAATAGACGCATTGAATCTTCAGTCATAGCAGTATTTTCTGACCCGGCTGCTGTGAGGACTAACCTTATCCAGATTAGCGCTTCAGGTTTAGATTGCCTCTAGGTTTTGGGTCAGATTAAATTCAAGCCGCTGTTTAAACCATCCTGCAGGTTTTGAGGGCAAATCCCGCTTCAAATAAAACCAACTCCTGACCGAGAGCCGGGAGTTGGTTTCACAGTCGTGTTTAGGACAATTGGGCTTTGACTATTGCAAAATATCAAGTCGAACCGGGGCAACGCCGCTGCTGACCACGCCAATTGCCTGAGCAGCTCCCCGAGAGAGGTCAAGAATGCGCCCCCCTGCAAAAGGACCGCGATCGTTAATTCGCACGACCACAGAACGTCCATTATTGGTGTTCGTAACCTGAACCCGAGTTCCAAAGGGTAAGCTTGGGTGAGCCGCAGTTAAGGCATATTGGTTAAACCGCTCGCCACTGGCTGTTGGATTGCCTTGAAAGCCAGGACCATACCAGGAGGCCATGCCGCTAATTCGCCGGGCAATTTTTTGAATTGGCTTTGGTAGGGGCTGCCCTGGAATTGTAGTTTGGGGAGGGGCTCCGCCTATTTGCTGCCGGAGGAGATTAGTAATCTCCAGGGCATCTTTGGCCGCATCTTTCGACTGCTTAGGAGCAAGGGTTTGCTTGCTGAGCTCCATTAAGTGTTGATTGCCGTTGCGAATCACATAGCTTTTACGCTGTTGATCCCAAATTACCTTGAGCGACTTTGGATCAACAGATGCTTGATTCAGCTGATTTAGCTTGGCTGCAACTATTGTTGCCCGCCAAGCCGGATCTTTCGGATCATTGGCAATTTTATCAGCACTGGGAACAGCACTGATTAGCGAGCCAGGATTGCGCTCCTTCGTCGCTACTTTGACGCCCTCGGTCTTGGCTGTTTTTTCACCAACAAAGGTAACAATTGGAATATTACGAACGTAGAGGGTGACAGCGCTGCGACCAGATTGCTCGTAGGACTGAATTTTGGTAATACTTTGAGGCCCAGCTTGCTCCTCTTGGGATTGGCTTTCGCCGACTTTGACAATATTGCTGGGTTGAGATTGAGCTTTGAGTGTTGGCGAGGGAGAAGATGCCGCTTCTGCTTGGGTGTTGGGATTGGCAGTAATGTCTTTTTCCTGGCCAGCAAGACTGGAAGAGACTAAACCAGCGGTGGTGAGTAATAGGCCAGTTGCTAGTCCGGTTAAGAGATATTGCTTCATGAACGTCCGTTTAGATGGTCACTAACTGTCGAGTGGAAGTTGCAGGGCAGTTTCAAAAAATTCCTAGCTTTGAAACTTATACTCGTTACGTGTTCATTCTATTTGTTAAGTTCCGCAACACTCTACCATGAAGTCTTGAATTGGGGATCAGGGGTATTTCGAAGGGTGTCGAACAGAAATAAAATCTTTAACAACCCCCATTGAGGGAAAAAATCCCTAAAAAACACGCCTTTTACCAGATTCACTTAATTGATCAGTAATTAGGAAAATCTATAGAGATATCAACAGACTTTATATTTTTTAATTCGAAGGCTTGCCCCCTTAGCTGCAAAAACTACCCTCTAAAATCCTGGGGCAGGCGTTTTTGGGATAACTGAGGATTGATTAAAATAAATCATCATCTTTATCAGAAGTTCTAATCAAATAGAGTCTCTTTGAAGTTAGTAAAGGGTCTAACCTCGTTAAATGGATTTGTAATTGGATCAGGCCAAAAGCTGGATCACGCCAAAATTAAGTATCAGCAAGATCCAACCGCCCAGTAAAATATTTCCTGCAGGTGTAGCGAGAAAGCAGAATGGATTATCGGCAGGCAGGGGTAAATGTTCAGGCCGGTCGAGCCTTTGTTGAGCAGATCCGTAACAGCGTTGAGAGCACCTCCCGCCCGGAGGTTCTAGGGAGCCTAGGAGGATTTGGGGGTCTATTTCAGCTTCCCCAGGGTTACCATGAACCCGTCTTAGTTTCTGGCGCAGATGGGGTTGGGACCAAGCTAAAGCTGGCCCACACGCTCAATTGTCATCACACTGTCGGCATTGATTTGGTCGCCATGTGCGTCAACGATATCCTGACTGCTGGGGCAGAACCATTATTCTTTTTGGACTACCTGGCAACCGGGCAACTAAATTTAGAGCAGTTGACCCAGGTTGTCAGTGGGATTGCGGAAGGATGTCAAATGGCTGGCTGTGCATTGCTAGGCGGAGAGACAGCTGAAATGCCTGGCTTCTATGCATCCGATGAGTACGATCTAGCAGGTTTTGGTGTGGGAATTGTAGAAAAGCAAGCCCTTCTGAATGGTTCCCAGGTAAGGCTGGGGGATGTGGCGATTGGTTTAGCCAGTCAGGGGGTTCACAGCAATGGCTTTAGTTTGATTCGCAAGATTGTGGCTGAGCAGGGATTGGATTGGCACAGTTTACCTGAAGGGTTAAATGATTACCCAGGGCTTTCCTTGGGCGAGATCCTGCTGACTCCAACCCGCATCTATGTCAAACCGGTATTAGCGGCCCGGCAAGCAGGTCTTGAAATTCATGGCATGGCCCACATCACAGGGGGAGGACTGCCAGAAAATTTACCGCGATGTTTAGGCCCTGATCAGTCGGTTCAAATCCAAGGCGATCGCTGGCCGATTCCGGCAATTTTCAATTGGATTGCCGAGGCTGGAAGCGTCACGGCCACAGACATGTTTGAAACTTTCAATATGGGGATTGGGTTTGTGCTGCTGGTTCCTCCCGCCCAAGCCAGCCAAATCTGTCACTGGTTTGAGCAGCAGGGAATTGCAGCCGATCAAATTGGCACAGTGGTTGCTGGCCAGGGGGAGCTGATTGACTTAGTTTAAGTTTAAGAGCTACCAGATTGCTCCCAGGTAGACTGCCAATCTGGGCAAGTCTCGCCCTCCCAACCGTAGGGATGCATGGCACAGACCAGCAGATTTTCTCCGTAGGCTTGACCGTGGTAATGGCGGCAGCCAACGCAAACCGGGTGCTCTTGAAA
>JBGTDP010000307.1:0-2674 GCA_041748255.1 Thermosynechococcaceae cyanobacterium
TTTCAGGAGCAGTCCTTAGTCAACGCCGTAAATCTCTACCCTGGCGTATCTTTGGAAACCACAAATCAAGTTGGCTTCGCAATTCAGGATGCCCTCAAGGAAGATCAACGGTTTAAGTTTATTCAGTTCCGCTCTGGTCGGGCTCCCGGTGACAGTGATGTCGGAGGCGTAAATTTTGGTGAGCTGGATGTGGAGCTAAGTGCTACAGGACTGCAAGACCGAGAAGGCAGCATTGAAGCTCTGCGAGCAGAATTTAATCAACTGCCGGGGGTCGCAGCCAACATTGGGGGCTTTATTTCCCACCGGATGGATGAAGTGCTCTCAGGGGTCCGCTCTGGAATCGCGGTTAAAATCTTTGGTCCAGACCTTGAACAGCTCCGTACCGTCGGCCAAGCGGTAGAAACTGCCATGGACTCAGTTGAAGGCATTGTTGATCTGCAGTTGGAACCTCAGGTGCCCATCAAACAATTGCAGATTCAGTTTGACCGAGCCGCTGCTGGGCGCTATGGCTTAACGGTCGGGAGTCTGGCCGAGACGATTGAAACCGCTATGAATGGGCGGGTGGTTTCTCAAGTGCTAGAACAGCAGCAGGTCTTTGACTTGGTTGTTTGGCTAGAAGAATCAGCTCGCCGAGATCCAGAGTCAATCCGGAACCTGCTGATTGATACGCCTGGGGGTCAAAAAATTCCCCTGGCCCAAGTTGCCACCATTAAAGATGGCACTGGTCCCAACACAATTAATCGAGAGAATGTATCCCGCCTGATTGTGGTTTCTGCCAATGCCTCTGGTCGAGACTTGAGATCAGTGATTGATCAAATTCAAGCAAAGGTTAAGCAGCAGGTGCAGTTGCCCCCAGGGTACTTTATTCAGTATGGGGGTCAATTTGAGTCGGAGGAGCGGGCCACCCAGAACCTCCTCGCCTTTGGTGCTTTGGCATTGGTTGTGATCACAGTTTTGATCTACTTTGCTGCCAAGTCGATTCCGGCTACAGCCATGATCATGATTAACTTACCCCTAGCTTTGGTAGGAGGCTTGATTTCGATTCTTCTAGCAGGAGGCGTAATCTCCGTTGCCTCTCTGGTGGGCTTTATTACCCTGTTCGGGGTGGCAACCCGGAATGGGCTACTGTTAGTGGATAACTATAATACTAAGCTGGCAGCGGGGATGCCACTGCCTAAAACCATTGTCGTGGGATCAATGGAGCGGCTAACCGCAATTCTAATGACGGCGCTGACCTCTGCCCTGGGCATGGTGCCGTTGGTGGTTAGTGGGGGGGCTGGCAAAGAAATTTTGCAACCCCTAGCGGTTGTCGTCTTAGGAGGGTTATTTACCTCCACTGGCTTAACACTCTTGGTTCTGCCAGCCCTATATTCTCAGTTTGGGCGATACTTGCTTCTAGATCAAGGAAGCTCCCCGCCGCAACCAAAGCTGGAAGAAAGGCTCCGCCAAGTCCGGTCTTGGTCGGTCCAGCTGATTTATCGTCTTCGCAAGCGTTTCACTTAAGGAGTTCTAACCATGACCCGTTTAAAAGTAGCTTTGCTCAGTCTGAGTACCGTTGGTCTCGTCTATCTAGGGGCTTGCAGCAATGGCAGCCAAACCGAAAGCGCCCCGCCGAGTCCTAATGCCTCTGAAACGACTGCTCAATCAGAACAGCAGTCAGGGACAGGGGGCCAGGTTGTAGAGTCGGGGCCTTATCACCTGGAGTTTGTCTCGGAGCCAGCCGCTGATGGTGTGCACCTAGACTTCTACCTCCAACAAGGAGATACCCATGAGCCTATCACCAATGCTAAGGTCACAGCCCAAGTGCAACCTTCCACCGGTGGGCAGCAGATGTTAGAGATGACCTACGACGCTGATGGAAAGCACTACACAGCCCTGTTGCCTGAAAAAACCCCCGGTCAGTACCAGGTGGCAGTGCTCTCTGATATCAAGGGCGAGAAGGTCAATGGTCGTTTCAGCTTTCAACAATAGTTTCTGAGCAATATTGAAGTACTGCGATCGCCATGGCTATAGATTCTCCAGTCAAGTAGAAGCTTGAAAACATCAGTCAATCAGTCCAAATAAACGGTCAACGATGCAACATCCTTTGATAAAACCTAGCTTATTAGCCTTTACTTTGCTGGTAATCTCTACCACAGGGGGACTGTTAAGCGCCTGCTCGAACTCTACCCAGACCCAAGCTCCCGTTTCTCCATCCATGCCTATGGAGTCTATGGCGGGAATGAAAGAGGGTGGAGATATGGATCACAGCATGGATATGGATCTCGGTCCGGCGGATGCCAACTATGATCTTCGATTTATTGATGGGATGCGTCTACATCACCAAGGGGCGATCGCCATGGCCAAAACAGCCCAGGCAAAATCCCAGCGTCCCGACATTAAGCAACTGGCCGAGGATATCATCATTTCCCAAAGCCGCGAAGAAAATCAACTTCTGCGAAAGTGGCGGCAAGCATGGTATCCCGATGCACCATCGGAACCGGTCATGTCCGCAGAAGAGGGCAATTCCCCGATGGAGATGTCTAAAGATCAGCAGCAAAGGATGAAAATGTCAAAAGACTTGGGAACGGCAGATCCACAATTTGACCTGCGGTTTATCAATGCTATGATTCCCCACCATCAGGGGGCACTGGAGATGGCCAAAGATGCTCTCCAGAAATCACAACGACCTGAG
>JBGTDP010000308.1:0-2851 GCA_041748255.1 Thermosynechococcaceae cyanobacterium
TTCGCAGCTGATCCGAGCCAGGGTAAGTTGACTCAGCCAGGTAATCATTCAAGCCCAGGTAATCTGCTAGGGTGATCTTCCAGTCGAAGCGGTAAATTGGCGACCGACCTTTGACGTAGGTGTGGTACAAAATTAAGCGCCGGGCCAGGGTATTTTCGGCCGCAGCCTTTTTAGTTCGTTTGCTGATGTACTGATTTTCTAAAGGGAAACTAGGGAGCCGTTGATAAACCTGCTGGGCTGCTTCTTGAAACCGAACCGCCTGAGCCGTTGCGATCGGTGGAGACAAGAAAAACGGTTGTCCCTCACCACTGACAATAATCGCGGCTGCTACCCCCAAAGCCAGCAAGCCGATCAACATCCGCCTGACAGGCAAAAACTTGATCCTCCCATTCACCTGGAGGTCACCTAACATTCAGCTATTCCCCAATAATTTCAGGTTGGGTGAGTTCGTCTGACATTTCAATCACAGCTTGCATCACAGCCTTCATCACAGAATCGTCAAAGTCATCAAGATTATCCCGATGGCGATGCTTCTTGGCCCGATTCGCGACTTGAACCGTAATCCGATACCGATTGGAAGAAGCTTCAACCAATTCCTCAGCGCGCCGCATAATCTGGCTGGTGTCAAAGGTCTGGGGCCTGAACATATTGGGGGAGTTTTTGAACTGCGACTCTAGTCTATCAGGTCTGAAAAAGCCTGGGCATCTGGTGTCGCTCTGATTTCTATCCTCTAGTCATTCCTGAGTAGGGCCAAGCATTTGTTCTGGGCGGACTAATTGATCAAACACCTCTGCTGAGAGTAGATCTAAATCAATGCAAGCTTGTTTGAGGGTAATTTGCTCAGCGTGGGCCTTTTTAGCAACTTTAGTGGCATTGTCGTAGCCAATATGAGGGTTCAAGGCGGTAACCAGCATTAGGGAACGGTTTAGATATTCCTTTAGCTGGGCTGGGTTCGCCTGCAAATCCACCACGCAGTAATCCCGAAAGGAGCGGCAAGCGCCACTCAGCAAGCGGATTGAGTGTAAGAGGTTATGGATCAGCAAGGGCTTAAACACATTCAGCTCAAAATTTCCCTGGGAGCCCGCGATGGTGATCGCAGTATCATTCCCGATTACCTGCACACAGACCATGGTCATGGCCTCTGCCTGGGTGGGATTCACCTTCCCTGGCATGATTGAGGAACCCGGTTCGTTGGCGGGCAAACTCAACTCCCCCAAACCACAGCGAGGACCAGACCCTAACCAGCGGATGTCATTGGCAATCTTGATCAGGGCCGCCGCCAGGGTTTTAAGGACTCCACTGGCCATCACAATCGCATCGTGGGCAGCCAGGGCAGCAAACTTGTTGGAGGCTGAGACAAAGGGCAGCCCAGTGAGTTGGGCAATCTTAGCCGCTGTGCGATCGCTAAATTCCGGGTGGGTATTTAAGCCAGTGCCGACTGCCGTCCCCCCAATTGCCAGCTCGTAGAGGTGGGGCAGTGTGGTTTGAATCCGTTCCAGGGCTTGATCTAACTGCGCTACGTAGCCCGAAAATTCCTGCCCCAGAGTCAGGGGGACAGCATCCATCAGATGGGTACGGCCAATTTTAATTAGGGTATGAAATTCAGCAGCTTTGAGAGCCAGATCCTCTCGCAACCCGGTGAGAGCGGGAATTAGTTTCTGGGTTAAAGCTTCAACTGCAGCAATGTGCATGGCCGTGGGAAAGGTGTCATTAGAAGATTGAGAGCAGTTGACATGGTCGTTGGGGTGAATTGGATCTTTACTGCCCAAGACCCCCCCGGCTAAGGCAATCGCTCGATTGGCAATCACCTCATTGGCGTTCATGTTGGTCTGGGTGCCGCTGCCGGTTTGCCAGATCCGCAGCGGGAAATGATCATCCAATTTTCCCTGGCTAACTTCCTGGGCCGCTTGCTCAATCAAATCTGCTTTTGCTTCCGGTAGGTTCCCCAGTGACTGATTGACCCTGGCTGCTGCCTGCTTGAGAATCCCAAAGGCCCGGATCACCTCCGGGGGCATTGTATCGGTGCCAATATCAAAATGAATTAATGAGCGGGCGGTCTGAGCCCCCCAGTAGCGATCGCCAGGAACCTCAATTGGTCCCAGACTATCGGTTTCAGTACGCGGATGACTGGGGTTGAGATTACTGCTTGTCATGATTTCAAGCTATTGCCACAGTTCAATTGACAGATCCTTAGGTGTCGCTCAGTTTGGAGTAATGTTTTGCCACAACTCGGCTGCAATAAACCGTGACAGATGACCCACATTCGTTGTCGCAATTACAACGTCTGAGGTTGCAAGCGTCATGGCTTGAGCCACCAAAACCATATCACCATCAATCGTTTTGTCACCCGCTGTCGGCTATCCTTGCTGACGAGCTTGTGCCCAGAGTTTGGCAGCTTGGCGCATTGCAACCGTTTTAATCGGTAAATACTCAAGCAACTTGGCTAAATCATCTAGACGGGCAATCCCTTTTGTCTTGTTTGCTCGGACCAACTCACGGCGAACCTCGTAGTCCGCAATCTCTGGAATAATGATACGACTCCCCAACCTAAGATGAGTTTGAAGCCACTGGGCACAGGCAACACTTTCAGCAGACAACTTTGGATTGGTAATCAAACCGAGTGGTCCTGCATCCAACATCATGACTCGGCCTACCAAGTTACACCCTTCATCTCAAGGGGAAATAACTGACGTTTAGAAAGTCGATCTTCATCCAACGCCTGGATCAAGTAGTGACCTGTTTCTTGCTGCTCTTCCACATTTTGATCATCAATCCAGGACTGAATTAGATTAACCGCTTCAACTTGCTTTTGCTTTAACGAAATAGAGTTGGTCAAAAGTTGCAATGTCAA
>JBGTDP010000309.1:0-2062 GCA_041748255.1 Thermosynechococcaceae cyanobacterium
TTGACCCCTTCCTGGATACAGGTTTGCAACACCCGAGCATCCCGGTGCACAAAGGGACCAGCACAGTGAACCACCAAAGAACTCGCGGCGATCGCCCGTTGCAATCCAGCTTGATCCGCTAGATCCAAAGCAAGAAACTGCACCTGCGACCCCAGGGCCTGGGCCACTTGATTACCCGTTTGAGGTTCCCGCCCGGCGATCGTGATCTCCACCGGGGTCTGCTTAACTAAATCTGTCGCAACACTGCGGCCAATTCGACCCGAACCACCTAAAATTAAAACCCTTTCCATGATCTCTCAAGCCCAACTTCTTTGATCTTAGCTGAGCCTGATCCCGATAACGTCTATCCAGAGTAGGTTTAGGGGCGTCGAGATTGAGCCTCACAGCTACTAATTGATTTGAGCTGGCAACGGGGCCGGTCGGACCGTTAAATTCATCCTTCGGCCTTGGCGTTCAACGGTGATCGGCAACTGGCTACCAATACCACTCTGTTCTACCAATTGCTGGAGTTCTTCCGCTTCGGTGACCGGCTGATTGTTAATGGTCTGGATCACATCCCCCGGCCGCAGACCCGCTGCCGCTGCTGGGGAATTGGGAACCACCTGCACAATTAGCACCCCTCGGTCTGCACTGACTTTAAAATTGAGGTTTGGGTTGCGGGCCAGTTCTTTTTTGACTTCCGGGGTGAGAGTTGCCATCCGAATCCCCAGATAGGGATGTTCCACCTTACCATTGCGAATCAACTCCTGGGCTATGCGCTGGGCATCATCAACAGGGATGGCAAAACCAAGCCCCTGGGCTCCGCCGATGATCGCGGTATTCACCCCAACTACTTCTCCTCGGGCATTGAGTAGCGGTCCTCCGGAGTTGCCAGGATTAATCGCCGCATCGGTTTGGATAAACCCAATTCGCTTATCAGAAACGCCAATGTCACTCCCGGAGCGGTTGGTGGCACTGATCACTCCCACGGTGACGGTTTCCTGCAGCCCCAAAGGATTGCCAATCGCGATCGCCCACTGCCCAGGCTGAACTTGCTCGGAGCGGCCCAGGGTAACACTGGGCAAATTCTGCGCCGGAACCTGAACCACAGCAATGTCTGTGGCTGGATCTGAGCCTAGAACCTTGCCCTCCAGGGTGCGGCCATCGGGAAAGGTCACTGTCACCGTATCGGCGTTACTGACCACGTGGGCATTTGTTAAAATCTGTCCATTGGGGTTAATCACAAACCCGGAGCCGATGCCTTGCTCGGTTCGCTCTGGTGGGGGCATCGGTACCGCCTCCCCAAAAAACCGCCGAAAGATTGGATCGTTAAAGGCTTCTGGGGTCTGGGTTCTCACCGTTTTAGAAATATTAATCTGAACCACCGCTGGCTTAACTCGTTTGACCACCTCCACCACAAAATTATTATCTGCTGGAATTGGCGTCAGGGGGCGATCGCGGTTCTGGTTCTGAGTAGGTGAAGCAGAGGTCTCAACCTGGGGTCGGCTCAAGCGGGAGCAGCCATTTAAAGCTATTCCCGTCCCCATTAATCCCAGAAACAGATAAATAAAAGTTTTTTGTCCAATCAGCCTGGTGATCCGGCTAAGGAAGTAAAAGCGGTTACGCCTCAATGGTGGCAAATCAAACCGATAACGATTAGTACTCACACCTACAGCCTACTCCTTTAATAGTTCTTTAGGTCCGGCAGTGACCTGACTTTTGTTCAATTAGCTGTATCCTCGCTAGCAGATGCCTTGAGGGCAGCCCTAGACCTGTTAATTATCTACCATCAAGTCTCCCAAAGGCAGCAGGCAAGGCAGGAGGAACTTTACCCCTGACTGGAGCTGCTTCTGGTGGTGCTTGTAGGGGTGTTTCTGGAGCCAGCAATTCTCGAATCGCCCGCGCGGCAGCTTTTTGGGCTAAACCCGAGGCAATCCGGCGACCCATTTGCTGGGTTTCTGCCCGCACCAAAATTTGACCCAAGACAGGAACCATTTGGAAAGGGTCAAAGCCAGGCGTATCCTGGAACAATCCCCAAATCCGCTTGAGATGCTCCAGGGTTTGTTGCTCCCCAGGGGGAACC
>JBGTDP010000310.1:0-5951 GCA_041748255.1 Thermosynechococcaceae cyanobacterium
CAGCTTTTGGTTTCAGTGATTTTTGACTTGGCATATTCAACCGTAAGGTATTGCAAAAATCGCTTCGGACTAATGCCAGCCCACTTTGTAAACAACCGCTGAAAGTGATACTCACTGAGATGGACTTGCTGCGCGACAGTCTCTAAGTCAGGTTGATTTAAATGATTTTGACGCATAAACGCGATCGCTTTGGCAATGCGTTCATAGGCGTCGCGATCGTAAGCCACAGCTTCTGTCAAGAGTTTCATGCTGTCTGTCTATTCACAGGTCTTTCATATACCCCTAAATCTACCGACCACAGTAGTTCAAAGCCACCCATTTCTTGCTAACCATGAATAGAGTTTCTAGAAGGGCACCGCGATCGCAGCACTTGTATGACAAACTCAAGTCGCTAAAAATGTTGATTTTAAGGGCTTATGCTCAGCCAGTCACCTGGAACTCTCCCCCTGGTCAGGGGGTCTATTGGATCATTGCCAGGGTTTGTCTGTCTCCTTCAATACCTGTGAGAAAATATACTAAAAAAATATATCCAAAATTTGAATAGGAACTGAATTTGAAACCCCAACTTAATTTCAGTCAGACGCGGCAGTGGGCACTTCTAGGGCCAGGGTTGGCAGTGGCCCTAATTTCCTGCCAGCGAGGAGCCATAGAACAGGACATTCCTCAGCCTCAGGCCAATAGTCCGAATGGAACCAGTTTGCTCGTTCAGGGGATTGAAACCAAGGGTGATCGGATTACCCTCGATCTGTTGGCGATTAATGGCTCCGAGGACCGGATTAATTTATCTAGCCGCAATGATCCCCTCCAATTAGCTGATCAGGCCGGGAATATCTACCCCTATGTGGAAGAGGAAGTTGAGTTGGCGCCCTACTCCGTCACCTCTCTCAAGGTGCCCTTTGCGGGCGAGGTGTCGAGGGCGACCAAAGAATTGACTTTGATCACAAACTCCCGGTATAGCAATGATTCCAGAGACCCTGAAATTAGGGTTGCCAATATCCCAATCCGCAAGGGTCGCCGAACTGAGTTTGCCCCCTTCCAGCCCCGGCGATTTAACCTCACCAACAAGTTTGCCCAGCACCCCAATGCCAGCACCCTGCGCCTGAAACAAATAGAGTACGGCTCCCAGAAAGTAAGGGTGGCCTTCGAGGCGATCAATGGTCTTGATAAAACAATTGAATTAGCGGGTTCCTCCTCTGACCCACCCTTTTTAGAAGATGCCCGCTCCAATCGGTATTACCTGATTCCAGCCTCAACCAATCCAGATTTGAGCATTCCCGCCAACCAAAAGTTGACCGGGGTGCTCCATTTTGCCGGACGGGTGCCCGCCGAGGCCGGTCAACTGAGCCTTCACTTTAATCAGAGGTATGGCAGCAGTGACTACGATGAAGCCAGCGATCCAAAGCTGGCAATCGCCGGAATCCCCACAGGTCAAGGCGGGGAGGAAGCAACCCTGGCAGAGGGAGGAGAGGGGCAGCAAACTATTGTTCAGGGCAATGGCAGCTCTTTACCCGCCACTCAGACCCTTGATCTGCAAGCGAATTCTGAGGAGGGTTCAGTCCTTCGAATTAACCAAATTGGCTTTGCCGAGGACAGCATTACCCTGGCGCTAGCGATTACCAATGGTTCTAACCGCAGCATTGAGTTAAATGAATTTGATCGGATGTTCTTGCGGGATAACCGGGGGGGCAAATATAACCTCAAACCGCCCCCCCAGAATCCTCAGGTTGAGGTGACTCCTGGATCAACCTTGACGGGCAAGTTTGTCTTCTTAGGCCGGATCGCTCCGGCAGCCGACTCCCTAGCCCTGTTCACCGATGGGTTTCGGATTGAGAATATTTCCGTCACTGGCTCTAGCGCGATCGCTGCCGGGGACAATCCAGGACAGCCTGGCCAGGCCCCTAATGCTGCCACGAAAGGCTTGCCAGGGGCTGAGAGCCTTGATCTGCAAACCAGTCACCCCAATGGTTCGGTGTTGAGAGTCAACCAGGTCACCTATACCGAAGATAGTATTGACTTAACCTTAGCGGTCACCAATGGCCTCCAGGACACGATCAAACTCAACAGCAACAAAATGATCCTGCGGGACAATGCAGGCAACCAGTACAACCTCAAGGCACCCCCCCAGAACCCTGACGTTGAGATTACCCCCGGCTCGACCCTAAAGGGCAAGTTGGTGTTTTTGGGCCGGGTGTCTCCCTCAGCAGATTCCTTAACCCTGGTAACCAACAGTCAACACGGCAGCACTGACTATCGGGGTTCCACTAGGCCCAAGATGACCATTAACGCCATCCCGGTTCGGAGGTAAGCAGATGCAGCGACCAACTAAACTGTTAGGGCTAATGAGCTGGGTTGCACCGATACTTTTGCTCGCCGCCGGCTGCCAGAGAGATTGGCAGACCTTGTTACTCGGACCCCAAAATCAATCTGATCAGCCTGATCAGATTGAAGTTACAGATGATTTCCCAGACTCAGATGACGAGGAAACTCCCTCCCTCAAAGAGCAAGGGGTTCGGATTGAGGGTCGATCTGCCCCCCTGGAACCCTCCCAGGTGCAGGCAACAGATGTGGTTGGCTCAGACCTGGACACAGGTCAGGGGTCTGGTTCCCAAGCCGAGACCAAAGCAGTGGCAGTGTCAGATGCCAAGGTCGAGCAAATTCTCACGGACCTGAATGCCGAAACCACCAGCGAAGGCATTTTGATTAACTTGCCGGAGAATATTCTATTTGACTTTGACCAGGCCAATCTCAAACCAGCCGCCAAACCCACCCTTGAGAAGATTAATCAACTGCTTACCCACTATCAAAATGTGCCGGTGGCAATTAACGGCCACACTGACAGCAAAGGCAGCGATACCTATAACCAAAGTCTGTCTGAGAAAAGAGCTAGTGCGGTAAAAACCTATCTGGTGGGTAGTTTTGGTGTGAGTAGCAGTCGGCTCCAGGCCAAGGGCTACGGAGAAACCAAGCCGGTTGCCGCCAATACAAAACCAAATGGGAGCGATAATCCCAGCGGACGGCAAGAAAACCGTCGGGTGGAGGTGATCATTGAAAACCAATAGCGCTGTGGTTAGACGTGAACCTGCTCCCCTGACTGCTCCAGTTTGACCCCTCGCTGGGCCAGGGTTTGCTCAAACTGCGGCGTGGACAAAGCCTGCTCCACCGGCCAAACCCCTGGTTTATGCAGCTCCCCAGATAGCAACAATTGGGCAATACTGCCAGTGCCATAGCCAGCGGCGATCGCCGTATCTTTTTGATACAAGGTGGAAATCACCTGAGTGGATTGCCCCTCCTTGCCCCCGGTCACCGCCGAACGGATCGCCACCCCAATCCCACTAAAGCGATCGGTGAGTTGGGTGGTGGTGTGGCTCCCCCAGGCCAGAAATTCAATCACCGCTGGGTTTTTCAGCCATCGCTTAGGCAACCAGTGGGCCAGCCCCCAGGTGACGTAATTGTAGTAGTTAGGAACCGATCCAAATTTAGTGATTACACTTTGAACCGGAAAAGACTGGGGGAGGGTCAGGGTCTCAGGAACATCAAACCAGTAAACCGGGGCCTGACCGTAGGGTTGGGGAAACTCTACCACCTCGAGATCGCTGTAGGGGGCGACCGTCTGCCAATCGCCGTTTAAGCGGGCGGTGAAAGGCTCTTGGAGCCCTAAAAAGGTGGTGCGCATCACGGTGACGCCTGCCCCCCCAGACCCGGCAACCACATAACTTAAATGAATTCGTTCAGCCTGATCCAGTTGCTCCACATCCCGGCGGACCATGCTGTTGGAGATTCCCGGGAAAATCCCGGTATTGACCACAGCGGTAATCCCAGCCGCTTCCGCAGCCGCTTTCTGGGCCAGGGCTTTGAGGGTAAAGGCGCGATTGTCACTGACATCCACATAGTTGACCCCTTCCTGGATACAGGTTTGCAACACCCGAGCATCCCGGTGCACAAAGGGACCAGCACAGTGAACCACCAAAGAACTCGCGGCGATCGCCCGTTGCAATCCAGCTTGATCCGCTAGATCCAAAGCAAGAAACTGAACCTGCGACCCCAGGGCCTGGGCCACTTGATTACCCGTTTGAGGTTCCCGCCCGGCAATCGTGATCTCCACCGGGGTCTGCCTAACTAAATCTGTCGCAACACTGCGGCCAATTCGACCCGAACCGCCTAAAATTAAAACCCTTTCCATGATCTCTCAAGCCCAACTCCTTTGATCTTAGCTGAGCCTGATCCCGATAACGTCTATCCAGAGTAGGTTTAGGGGCGTCGAGATTTAGACTGACAGCTACTAATTGGTTTGAGCTGGCAACGGGGCCGGTCGGACCGTTAAATTCATCCTTCGGCCTTGGCGTTCAACGGTGATCGGCAACTGGCTACCAATACCACTTTGTTCTACCAATTGCTGGAGTTCTTCCGCCTCGGTGACCGGCTGATTGTTAATGGTTTGGATCACATCCCCCGGCCGCAGACCCGCTGCCGCTGCTGGAGAATTGGGAACCACCTGCACAATTAGCACCCCCCGGTCTGCACTGACTTTAAAATTGAGGTTTGGGTTGCGGGCCAGTTCTTTTTTGACTTCCGGGGTGAGAGTTGCCATCCGAATTCCCAGATAGGGATGTTCCACCTTGCCATTACGAATCAACTCCTGGGCAATCCGCTGGGCATCATCAATAGGGATGGCAAAACCAAGCCCCTGGGCTCCGCCAATAATCGCGGTATTTATCCCAACCACTTCTCCTCGGGCATTGAGTAGCGGTCCTCCGGAGTTGCCAGGATTAATCGCCGCATCCGTTTGGATAAACCCAATCCGCTTATCAGAGACGCCAATGTCCCTCCCGGAGCGGTTGGTGGCACTAATCACCCCCACGGTGACGGTTTCCTGCAGCCCCAAAGGATTGCCAATCGCGATCGCCCACTGCCCAGGCTGAACCTGCTCGGAGCGGCCCAGGGTAACACTGGGCAAGTTCTGGGCGGGAACCTGAACCACGGCAATGTCTGTGGCCGGGTCTGAGCCTAGGACCTTGCCCTCCAGGGTGCGGCCATCGGGAAAGGTCACCGTCACCGTATCGGCATCGCTGACAACGTGGGCATTGGTTAAAATCTGCCCGTTGGGGTTAATCACAAACCCGGAGCCGATGCCTTCTTCGGTTCGCTCGGGTGGGGGCATCGGTACCGCCTCCCCAAAAAACCGCCGAAAAATTGGATCGTTAAAGGCTTCCGGTGTCTGGGTTCTCACCGTTTTAGAAATATTAATCTGAACCACCGATGGCTCAACTCTTTTGACCACCTCCACCACAAAGTTATTGTCTGCTGGGATCGGGGTAAGGGGGCGATCGCGATTCTGGTTCTGGTTCTGAGCAGGAGAAGCAGAGGACTCAACCTGGGGTTGGCTGAAGCGGGAGCAGCCATTTAAAGCGATTCCCGTCCCCATTAATCCCAGGAACAGATAAATAAAAGTTTTTTGTCCAATCAGCCTGGCGATCCGGCTAAGAAAGTAAAAGCGGTTACGCCTCAACGGTGGCGAATCAAACCGATAACGATTAGTACTCACACCTACAGCCTACTCCTTTAAGAATTCTTTTTAGGTCCGGCAGTGACCTGACTTTTGTTCAATGAGCTGTACCCTGACCAGCAGATGCCTTAAGGGCAGCCCTAGACCTGTTAATTATCTACCATCAGGTCTGCTAAAGGCGGCAGGCAAGGCCCGAGCAACTTTACCGTTCCTGACTGGAGCTGCTTGTGGGGGCGTTTCTGGGGCAAGCAATTCACGAATAGTCCGGGCAGCCGCTTTCTGGGCTAAACCTGAGGCAATCCGGCGGCCCATTTGCTGGGTTTCTGCCCGCACCAAAATTTGACCCAAGACAGGAACCATTTGGAAAGGGTCAAAGCCAGGCGTATCCTGGAACAATCCCCAAATCCGCTTGAGATGCTCCAGGGTTTGTTGCTCCCCAGGGGGAACC
>JBGTDP010000311.1:0-13108 GCA_041748255.1 Thermosynechococcaceae cyanobacterium
GTAAACCTCCAGGTCTACGGGGACGGGCTTAACATTCCAGATCTCCTGGCAGTATTCTCGGATTGTGCGATCGGAAGAGAATTTACCTGTCCGGGCAGCATTCAGAATTGACATCCGGGTCCAAGCCTCCGAATTTTGGTAAGCCTGGTCAACCCGTTCTTGGCAGTCAACATAAGCCTGATAGTCTGCCAGCAGAAGATATTCATCCCGGTGCAGTAGCGAGTCCACAATCGGTTGGAACAGGTTGGGATGCTCAGGGCAGAAATGACCCGCAGCAATCCGCTCAATCACCTTCTGTAGTTGAGTATTTTTGCTGTAATAGTCCTGAGGGTTGTAGCCCCTAGACTTCAAATCAGCCACTTCCTGGGCGGTGAGCCCAAATAGAAAGAAATTCTCAGCCCCCACCGCTTCTCGAATTTCAATATTAGCCCCGTCTAGGGTGCCAATAGTTAAGGCCCCATTCATGGCAAATTTCATGTTGCCGGTGCCAGAGGCTTCTTTGCCAGCGGTGGAGATTTGCTCTGAGAGATCTGCTGCTGGATAAATCGTTTGGGCCAAAGAGGCACAGAAGTTAGCCAGAAACACTACCTTTATCCGACCCTGGACATCGGGATCTTGATTGACAACCTTTGCCACAGAATTGATCAGCTTGATAATTAGCTTGGCTCGGTCATAACCAGGAGCGGCCTTGCCAGCAAAAACAAAGGTTCGGGGTGAAATCTCAACCTGGGGATTTTGCTTAATTCGGTTGTAGAGCGTGATAATCTGCAGCACTGCTAAGAGCTGGCGCTTGTACTCGTGGATGCGCTTGACCTGAATATCAAACAGGGAGTTAGTATCCACGGTGATCCCATGGTGTTGCTGAATGTAATCAGCCAGTTGTTGCTTGTTGGCTTGTTTAATCCCCTGCCAGCGATCCCGAAAGGCCGGATCGTCAATGTAGTCTTCCAGTTGCCGGAACTGTTCCAAATCAGTCAGCCAGCCCTGACCAATCTTCTGGGTCACTAGAGCAGAGAGTTTGGGGTTACTCAAGAGAATCCAGCGCCGGGGAGTGACGCCATTGGTCTTGTTGTAGAACCGCTGTGGCCAAAGTTGATAAAAATCGCGCAGCGTGTCCTGCTTGAGTAGCTCGGTATGCAGGGCGGCCACGCCATTGATCGCGTGGCTGCCTAAACAGGCCAGGTGAGCCATGCGGATTTGCTTTTCGGCCCCTTCTTCAATCACAGACAACCGCTCAAGCAGTTGATCGCTGCCTGGATAGCGGGCTTGAACCTCCTTGAGAAATTGGTGATTAAGCTCAAAGATAATTTCTAAGTGCCGGGGCAGGAGGCGCCGAAATAAACTCACGGGCCAGCGCTCTAAAGCCTCCGGCAAGAGGGTGTGGTTAGTGTAGGCAAAGGTGGCCTGGGTGATCTGCCAGGCTTGATCCCAAGCAATTTGGTGCTCATCCACCAACAGCCGCATTAACTCCGCAATCCCAATGGCTGGATGGGTGTCATTCAGCTGTACGGCGGCCTTCTCAGCTAAATCTGCCAAACTCTCGTGGGTCCGCAGGTGCAGCCGGATAATATCTTGCAGGGCACAGGAGACAAAGAAGTATTGCTGCTTGAGGCGCAGTTCCCGTCCCTGGGGGGTGTTGTCATTGGGATAGAGAACTTTGGAAATGTTTTCTGAGAAGATTTTGTCGGCGACCGCGTGGTCGTAGTTCCCAGAATTAAAGGCTTGCAGGTCAAAGGCTTCACTGGCTTCTGCTTTCCAAAGCCGCAGGGTATTAACAGTGTGGTTTTTGTACCCCGGTACCGGGGTGTCGTGGGGAATCCCCAGGACAATTTGTTCGGGAATCCAGCCCACCCGATAGTGCCCCTGGTCATCGGTGTAGGGTTGGGTACAACCGCCTAGCTTGACTTCTACTCGATAATCTGGACGGGGAATTTCCCAGGGGTTGCCAAACCGCAGCCACTTGTCGGGAATTTCAACCTGCCAGCCATCCTGAATCGCCTGGTCAAAAATCCCAAATTCGTAGCGAATCCCGTGGCCCACGGCTGGAGTTTCTAAGGTGGCCAGGGAATCTAAAAAACATGCTGCTAGACGTCCTAAGCCCCCGTTCCCCAGTCCTGGTTCCTCTTCTTGCTCTAGCAGATCACCCAAGTCAAGTCCCGCCTCTTGCAGAACCTGGCTGACTCGCTCGTATAGATCTAGGTTGATCAGGCTATTTCCCAGGTGGCGGCCCATCAAGAACTCGGCTGAGAGGTAATAGACGGTTTTGGCGTCTGCTTCAATATAGGCTTTGGCCGTTTCAATCCGGCGCTTTGTCAGGCGATCGCGGATGCTATGGGCGATCGCAAAATAGTAATCGTGGTGGGTGGCTAAGTACTCATCTTTACCACGAACGTAAAAGAGGCTATCGGCAAAGGACCGCTTCAGGGTTTCTGCACTCATGCCGGTGCGGTCATCTTCAACTTGCACCTGAACCTTAACGGAGTCTGTCAGCCGAATGTCTTGTTTTGCCAGCCGTTTATAATCTTGCTCAAAAGACTTGCCAGTCATAGTTGTTGGTTACTCCAGCTGAGGCGTTTTCCCCGTTGCGCTTTTGATCCTATCGGTCAAAAACCAGATAGTCCGTATTCGATGTTACCCCGAGGGGGGCATCAAACAAGCCAAGTTAGCAACTCAATCCAAATCAACCTTCTTCCCAAATTTTCAATCCCTTGACTCTCTGCTCTCAAAATTGAGGTCCTAAGAGATTCCAATAGCTGAGAAAAGGAATAAAAGCAACCGCAGCCAGCGTTATCAGCGAGTAATGCAATCGTCCTGCAATTGACCCGTAGTTGTTTTTCCAAGCCAGCACAGCTAGAAAAGGTAAGGCAATCGCTAGGGCAGCAGCGATCAGGGACAGATAAAGCAGAGTGGTCATGACCGCAGGCACTCCATAAACAAGTTTCCAGACCCCGATCAGCCAGGCTGACAGCGGTAAGCCAATCGCAAACACCAGGTAAAGCAAACTAGCTAGACCGGCAACCAGCCAAGCAATCTTAGCAAGTCGAGGCGATCGCGGGGACTGCTTGCGTAACCGCTTGATAAAATAGCTGCCAAGCCACACCAGCACCGCAGACAGAAATATCAGCAGGCACGACCCAAAAAACCAGAGTTGAGCAACAATGGTTTCGTACCAAGGAATTTTCTCAAAGGTGCCAACAATGGGATTCACCAAATTAAAGGCATAGTGGATCTGAGCATCTTTCTCGCCAAATTTCACATAGCCACTGCCGTCTGGCTGCTCAAATAGCAGCGGCGAGATGGGAACAAGCCTCCGTTGAAGCTTGCTTTTGCGCCAGAGCAGGCCAGGTGTCTTAACGATCAGGGTATTGTTTCCCTGCGCCTGTACCTGAAAATGGCCAAAGGGGGCAGTAAGCTTCGCAAAGGTATCGTGGGGGTATTCCAAATCCCGATAGGTGCCGCTATAGCGGGTTGCCTGAATAGAGCGTTGAGGGGCAACAGACTTCTCTGGCACTGGATAATAGTGATTAAGAAACTGAGGCAGCAGCCTGGTATGAATGCCACTGACACTGTTTGAAGCCAGGAATAACCCGATCTTTTGATCAGGCAGCAGAAACAACAGGCTGGAATAGCCTAAGGAGTTGCCCGTGTGCTCAATTCCTCGAAGATTATTCTCTAAATATTCATGGAAGCCGTAGGTGACTCCCGGCAATGGTGGGTGATAGGCAAAGTGGGTTTGATGCATCAGTCGGACTGTCTCGGGCTCCAGAATCCGATTGCCTTGGTAGCGGCCTTCCTGAAGATGGGCAATCATAAAGTGCGCCATGTCTGTCGCCGTTGCACTCAACGCCGCCGCTGGTGCAATATTGAAGTACAAAAACGGCATCGCCTGTAACTTACCCCGGCGATACCAGTAGCCCTGAGCCAGATCCTCGTTCAAGGTAGGTGGCAAGGGTTGCTGAAAGCTACTGCGGCTCATCCTCAGAGGTTGGAGGAGATTTTGATCAATGTATTGAGAAAAGGGTAGACCGGAGAGAGACTGCACCAAATACCCTAAAAGTGTCACTCCCATGTTGGAATATGCATAAAGCTGACCAGGAGGATAGATCAAAGCAGGAAGAGATTTGGGAATAAACGCTTCTAATGGAAGCATCTTGGCTGCTGTTGGAGCAGCAATACCAATCAGCCGCTGACTGGTGGCATCAGTTTGGGTCAGGAGATGGGCAGCCGTCATTGGTTCAGGAAAATTATTATCGATTTGAAAGTCCTTGAGATACTGGTTGACATCTGTGTTTAGATTCAGCAACCCCCTCTCATAAAGCTGCATCACGGCGGTATCGGTAAACAGTTTGGAGACAGAAGCAACTCGAAAAAGTGTGCGATCTGGGACTACAGGAATTTTTTTTTCGACGTTGGCATAGCCATATCCTTTTGTGAACAGAATCTCTCCATCCCTGACCAAAGTAACCACAGCACCAGGGATTTGTTCTTTTTCCAGTGCCTGGTCAAAAAAAGTGTCCATAAAAACTTCCACTTCCTGCCGTTTAGTTGGCCCCTCGCGGGTTGGACGGGGTGGTGCTACCCGCTCTGTTTCAATTTGTGGCTGCTGGGGAGAGAGAAAGGGTAGATTGTTCCTTTCAGAAGAGAACTGGGCCAAACTGGGAAGCCCAAAGGATACAAAGCAGAGGAGTGCAAGCAATCCACCAATTATCAACTTCTTCATACACCACCGCTAATGACTTATCTCAAGATTTCTCTTCAACGAACTACCTGTCTGGCAGATCGGCAGGCCTTCATACCTAGATGAAGCTTAGGGGTAACCCCTGGCAGAATCGTCTGCTAAGGGATAGATAGACTCAACAAGTTTTCGGATCAGGTAGGGAACGAAGCAAGGGTTGAATTTTTTTTGCTGGCCTGCGCTACTCCCCAACACTCAATTGACGCAGGGCAATCTGCTTACACATATTTTCTACAGCCAGCATCAAGGACTGCATCATTTCAGATTCTTCTGTGTAGTCAGCCGGGACCAAGTTGGCAACCCGTTGGTTTTGGGTGATGCTTGACTTGCTAGCCCAATCTTCAGCAGAGTGCATCTTATTCACCCCGATCGCTACCCCTTGTTCATCGTTGAGGACAGAAAAACACGGCACATCCGAGGTGCCATCGCCAACATAAATCATCTGGGTCAGGGGTACGTGCAATTCCTCTGGTGGCACATCCCGATAGACAAATAGCTGACCGTCTTGGTTTTGATCTGTGATCCCCTTGGCGATCTGAAACAGATAGCGGGTTTTCTCAGTATGGCTGACACTGCGCTTGAGAAACTGAACCTCCCCAGACTGATCGTAGTGAAATTCACAGCCCCACATTGCCTTGAAACGATCAGCGATGCGGGTGTGACGGGCAATCTCGACAATCCCCCCCGTAATCAGGTAAAACTCCACCTCAATATCTGGAACTAGCTCGCGGGCGCGCTGTTGGAGGCGCTCAAACATCTCTGGCACCCCATCAAAGGGCTCCAACTCGCGGCCAAAGTTAATCAGGTACTCCTGGGTGAGCTTGTCTTTAGGATCATTGCGGCCCTTGGACTCTTCAATCAGGCAGTGAAACCGAGCTGGAATCTTCTCCCAGCCGTCCTCCAGCAGGGGTTCTACCCGCTGGCGAAGTTCCTCTGCCCCAATCCCGTAATGTTCAGCCAAACTGTCGAGGGTGTCTGGGACTAAGGTATCGTCAAAGTCAAAGACCACAGCAATTCGCTTGGCAAGGGGTTTAGTCACTTTAGGCATGGCATCTCAACTCCTACGGCAAATTACCAATAAATTTCAGTTCCAATTCTGGTGCTTGTTCTGGCCCTTAGTTCTGGCCCTTTATTTAGGCAAAGACCTTAAGAACCCAAACTAACATGACTACGAGATACAGCAGGTAGATACTAATCAAAACCCCAACTTCCCAAAGCTCAAAACTATGCCGCTGCCTTCCCCATTGAATTAGCGCTGCGTATACGGCTCCGAACAAAGCGACAAACGCCAGATTGACTGAGAATAGAACCCCTCCTCAATGGGCATCCCAACCAATGCCAAGGGAAAGAACGCTAGGGTCATCGTCGCTGTATTGTCAGCAATGACGCTGGTGGTGGCAGCTGTCATCTGTCCACTGCGAGCAACACTCCAGGTTGCAAAGACCTCTGGGGCAATACTCAACGTTGAGGTAATGAACAACCCCCCGATCAGTTCTGAGATACCGAGAATTGAAACAATTTGTTTTGTAGCTGTGACAACAAAATAAGCACCGATTGCTAGGGCTAAGACGCCACAGCAGGCGATCCAAATTTCTGGTTGCCGCCATCGAACGGACTGGCCTTGCTGCCGCTGTCGCAAGCTAGCTTGACCGACATAAACTACGTAGGCGGCTAACATAATCCAACCATCCACAGGCTGTAGCCCCTGCCAGGGGGCAGGCATCGTCAACAGGGCTGCTAGGGCAATCACTACCAAATAGGGAATGGCTTGCAACGTCAACGCTTCTGGTTTGACCCGTAAGCCTGTCCAGGACTGAAGTACGTTGAGCCTGGGAATATCCTGCTGAGGAGATTGATTTCTCCCTGCATCCCGTTGTGAAAGCTGATTTCGATTAGCAGCGCGGGTTTGGGAGGCTAGATACGCCACCGTGACGATCGCAGGTACGGAGATGATATTGCTGCCCAACAAGTTACCCAAACCAATATCCGATAGACCTTGCCAGGCACTGACCGTATTTGTACCAATTTCTGGGCTGGCGGTTGCCAGGGCAACAAATGCTGCACCTGCTGCTTCTGAAAGTCCCCACTGCTTGCGAAGTTTTTGCAGCGGCTCAGCAAGTTGATCAGCTCCCCAGTGGGCTGCCCACACTGCACTCAGTAACACCAGTATCCAGAGGATCAGCACTTATTCAGACGACTTGGAGGATTCAGACAGCCAGGGGTGCCAGACTTGCTTTTGGATATTCATGTCACCTGCTTGAACAGAAGCATCCCACTTTGTCTGCTCGTCCTCGCGCCAAACCCGCAGATCGACAGAAGCATTACCAACTTTAAAGTCACGCAGGGTTAGATCAGGTAGCCACTCCGGCAAGCAAGGGTCAACATAAAGACAGTTGCTGGGGGCATCTGCCTGCAATCCTAGAATTGCCTGGAGTAAGTGAAAGACTGAACCTGCAGCCCATGCCTGGGGGACATTTGCTTCTAGGTACGGAGCCGGGAAGGTTCCTGGTTTACGCTCAATTCCTGCGTAGAGTTCCGGCAAGCGATCGCTGGCAAAGAAACCGGCTGCCTCAAAAATCCCCTGGGCGATTTGCGCTGCCTCAGCGGAGAAACCATAACGCTTAAAGCCCAGGGCAATAATTCCGTTATCATGGGGCCAGATTGAACCGCGATGGTAGGAGAAAGGATTATAGGCAGGATTTTGGGTAGATAGAGTCCGAATCCCCCAACCGCTGTTCATATCGGGTTGCAGGAGACGCTTGACAACACGGGCGGCGTGCTCTGGACTGGCAATGCCACTCCAGAGACAATGACCAGGGTTAGAAGCGATCGTCCGTACAGGTTGTTTGTCTGGATCAAGGGCAAAGGCATAAAAGCCGAGATCTTCACACCAAAAATGAGTTTCAAACCGGGCTTGAAGCTTGGCCGCTTTGGCGCGCAGTTCCGTGGCTCGGTCCTCCTCACCCAGGATCGCAAACACCTGGGCCATCCGCATCCAGGCATCAAAGACATAGCCTTGGAGTTCACACAATGCCTTCGGGGCGTTGACCTGAGTGCCATCGGGATAGACAATTGCATCTCCTGAATCTTTCCAGCTCATGTTCTCAATCCCTTCAGTGGAGCGGGTTTGGTACTCCTGAAGCCCATCTCCATCCCAGTCGCCATACTGATCAATCCAATCCAGGCACCGCAGCGCTACATCCCGGTACTTCCGTAAGAGGGACTCATCTCCTGACCACTTCCAGGTTTCGTGCAGGACGATTAAATACAAAGGGGTGGCATCAGCCGTACCATAGTAGGGTGTATGGGGGATTTGGCCAAAATGTGCCAGTTCGCCATAGCGGATCTCGTGCAAGATCTTTCCGGGCTGGGCATCGCGCCAATCATCCAGCTCAGTCGCCTGAAATTGGGCCAGTTTCTGGAGAGCGCCCTGGGCAAACCCAGGATGGACAATCATATTTTGCAGGCTGACAATTAAACTGTCGCGCCCAAACAGGGTCACAAACTTAGGAACGCCAGCGGCAGGCAGCCAGACATCGGAGGCCAGATCATAGTCGTATAGCCGTAGCGCCCCCAGATCTTCAATTGACTGGCGGTACAACCGATCTATCCTGTCATAGGAACTCTCGACTTGAGGAACGCCATCTAACCACTGGCAATACAGCCGTTCAATCTCTGTATTCACGATGCTAGTATCCACGGCTGCTTCGTAGCAGAAATCAACTGGTTCCCGTACGCGATCGTTGTCAACCAAGGTGTAGTTGCAGCAAGTATGCCAGGACGCCCCAGGCTCAAGCTTTACCTCAAATGTGATCCGGCCATTGGCATAGTGAGGCACACTTGTGCAGTTGTAAGGTTTGTAGATCAGGCAGCGATAAAAATCACCGCTGGCATAACTGGTCCGTAGCTCGTTGTGGGCTTCATCCCAGCGGGTTTCGATACGGCCCCGGCGGACGATCTGGTGGGACTGGACCTCGAAAATATCAGCAAAGTCAGATCGCAAGGCAATCTCCAGACTGAAGTTGACGGGCTTAAGGCCATGGTTTATCAGGTTGAGATCCTCATGAACGCCTTCTTCCACCGCTCGGCTAATCACCAGCGAGATCGTTCCCTGGGCAATGGTGCCCTCTTTAGTCGTGATTGTTGGATTCAGCAGGTAAACCTGGGACCCATAGTAGGCTGTGGTTGTTGAGGATAGACGAATCCAGGGATGACCATCCAGGTAGCAGGCATAGTGACTTACAAAGCGAGTGTCATCTGAAAAGAGTCCCTGGAGAAGATCAGGGCTGATCTGCCCGCTCAGGTTAGTCACCATGAAGGTGCGGTCATGATTAATTGTTAAAACTGGGGGACCAACGGTGATTCGCATAATTTACCCTTGTTTACCAGGAATACCAGTTAGCGGTTTCTCCAAGTCTTATTAGCTAACGGGGCCACAGGAATAGCTGGGTGATGTAGTAGGTTGGGCCATCCCGCCAGACCCCCACGCCGGTCTCTGTAACTCCAGATCGCAGGAGGTTCTGTCGGTGGCCTGGGCTCCCCATCCAACTCTCAACTGCCAGGGGCGCAGGATTAGACGCATTCGTACTCATAAACAGGTTCTCTGCCACAATTTGATAAGATAGCCCCCCCGCGCTCACCCGCTCGGCTGGATCAGTGCCTTCAGGGTCAACGTGGCTGAAGAAATCCTTCTGGGCCATTTTCTGGCTATAGGTGCGAGCAACCTTTGCCAGCGCCTCATTTGCCTGCAACGATTCTAGACCCCGCGCTTGACGAATTTTATTAACCTGCTGATGTACTTGTGTTTCCATCTGGGCAGTGGTCTGGGATTGGATAGCGGTATCAGGCGCTTGGGAGGTCTGGCTGGGATGGGGGGGCAGTTTAATTGGCACGATCAGACAGCCTGTCAAAAGGCAGCCGACCAGCAGGGCTGCTAGCCAGTTCTGATTTTCTACAGCCAGAATCAGGGACTGCAACATTTCAGACCTTATCTAAGCGAATAAGAGTTGATAGAGGTAGATTACAGCAAATAAGGCAAAGAAAAGTCCGGCAATCACGGTGCCAGCCAAAATCACCTTGGCAGGGCGCAAGTCTTTGGGCAGCATTCGGTGATTGAGGTAGAGCGTTAGCCCAGTGACAATTGGAATATACGCTGCCTCGATGCCGCCAGCAGTTTGCAGTAAGGCAATCGGCTGACCAAAGATCAAATAAATTGCGATCGGCAGAGCTGCTAATAAAACAATCAGGTAAAACTTTTGCAAAAACCTCTCGTTGACCCAACGGCCCCGCACCCCGAAGCCTTGGAGGATGATCTGGGTACCATCGGCAAACATCCGAACAACTGCTACTCAGTCACCCAGTTGAGTAGCCCCAGGGAATTGACACCCCCTAAAAGATGCGCCCCGGTGAGATTGATATTTGCCAAGACGACGAATAGATCCAATGTGGGAATGATATTTTCAGGGTTGTAAACGGCCACCCCTTGCGGTTGAGCCAGAGCATTTGCCAGGACAGAAACAATGCTTACCTCAGAGGCCAAAAAAGCCAGTAGCAAGCCCACTAGACTCAAAAATAATCCAGTGCGGAGAACCTGGATGATCTTTCCCTTGCTCGGATGCGGGTTGGGATCATCTGCTTTTAGTTGCTTTGCTAAGCGAGTATAACGATGAGCCCAGTAGACCCGAAAGCCCAGTAGCAAAATTCCGCCGAGTGCCAGGAATATGCTTAAACCAATGCCCAGGTTGCTTGTTTCTGAACCAGTGCCACGACTGAGAATAGCTAAAATCAATGAAAGACCGGCAACCGCCCCCAGGGCCAACTGGACCCAAAAGCCAATCTGGCCTGCAAGGCGAAAGGTTGAGGCAAACTTTTCTCTAGAAGGGGTTTGGGAGGAATTTAGCAAGTTTTGCATATAAATTACCGGTAAATCAGGGATGAGATTGGCAAGGATTCAACTGAAAATTAATTGCAGCTCACTTTCTTTTGAGTTTAGATCCGCCTATCACTTGACTAGAAACGATTTTTACTTTTGGAACCTTTGTACAACCCTAGAATTACCTCCCTGCCTAAGGGATCATCCTCTAGAAGGATGAAGGTATACTCCACTTGTTGAGTAAAACAGGTTTGGCATTCTTCTTAAGGTTTAGCTACATTCTTTTTAGAATCAGCCTCTTAGCCGTCTTGCTTCATAACTAGCATCTTGGGTACCTAGAAATTTATCCCAAAAGGTGAAATAGAGACCGTAATGTCGCGTGTATCGGTAATGGTGAACTAAATGGTGCGCTGAGCCGATACACCATTTTCCCCACCAGCAGCTTAGACGCGAATAAGGAACCACTTGGAATCCGAGATGATTGCCCACCGCCCAAACTGTCATCGTCATCAAAAGAGCAATCAGAACCCCAATATGTAGGGGGATGACCAAGGTAATACAGACGAAAAAGGAAGCCTGAATTGCTGCCTCTAGGGGGTCGAAGGCAAAGGAAGTCCAAGGAGTTGGTGTTATCGACTTATGATGTCCCTGATGGAACCATTTGAAAAATAACGGTAAATGGAATAGCCGATGCAAAAAGTAGAAATAAGTGTCCTGAAGCAGCAGAACTGCAACATAGCTAAAGATTAAGTAGCCTAAGTCCTGAATTTGCCATTGGGTGTAGACCTGTGTGAAGCCCCAGTGATAGCAGGTCATGAAGCAGGCAGCACTGAGAGCAAAGATAATCGCTGATAAGGTGGAGAGCTTTATATCTTCTAAAATTGCTCCCCATGCTTGCTGTCGATCTCCAATCCATGAACGCGGAAGCTGTTTACCCAAAACCGAATATAGCAGCCAGTGGGTGCCTCCCGCCGTTATGAAATAGCGGCCCATGATGATGCCGCAAAAGGTAAACCAATGAAACCAAAAGTTAGGTTGACTTTCCAAAATATTCAATTTCAGTCTCTCAGGGTAGATTCCCCATAACTTGCCACGTAGAGCTAAGAAGCCTAGCCCTGCCAGAGGGGCGGCCAAGGAGAACCGCTTCGACTTACTGTTGCTCCTGGGTGGGAGTTGCTGGTGATGCTGGGGTTTGCCCAGGTTCTGTGCCTGCGGGGAAGACAGACTGAGCAACAACCACGGGCTTGTTTTCGTATTCCACTTGCAATTCTGGATCTAGGTCCAGATCAAAGTCCCGCTCGATGTCAGCGACAACAAAGGGGCGAACTACACCTGTCGCAACAACCTTCTCGCCCTCAGTTGTGGTTGTGCGCGGATTGACATTGATAACCGGTAACTCATCCTCTTCAAATCTAAACGTATTGGCGTCAACAATTTGTCCAACTTCTCCTGGTACAGATACGACCCTACCGTAGTACAGGCTTGGATCTTCGGCAATTTCATCCGGCTCAACGGCTACAGCTAGGGACTGGGCGATAATGGCGGGTTTGCCTTCATAATCTACATATAGATTTGGATCTAACCCCAAACCATAAACCCGGTTAATATCAGCAGTGACAAACTTGGCAACCGTCCCGGTGACTTGGACCTCATTTTCATCAAGCGGGAAAACAAAAGGGGCTCCAGAGGCATTGACCACCAGAATGGTTTCTCCCCCAAAGAACTGCTCATCACTAACCGTGAAGGTGCTCGGACTAATTTTCTGGACGACATCGCTTCTGATTGTAACGGGCTGACCAATCAGCTCATTGGTCTCGTCGGCAACGTCCTCAGCAGTAACGTTACTCTCAGCCGAAGGACCGCCAGGATTCGGATCATTGGCACAGGCAGGCAGAAGCATCGCCGAGAGTGCCAAGAGAACGACACCAGTGCGGATCTTAAGATTAGGACCGGGTTTCTGGAGAAATAGGTTACGCATGATCATGATTTCTTTAAATTCAACTACGAATGTGTATGGCTCTTGAAGGGTAGCCTAGTTCAAAAAGACTTGACCATCCTCTTGAATTCTGAGCACTCCCTGGTTGTCGTCAAGATTGCTTGCCTCGTTCAAAGTCACATCTAGCATCCCTGGTTCTGAGGCAGACACTGGGATAACATCTAGCAGTCCCTCATCTTGACGAACCATGATCAAGGTGACAGGCGTAGGTAGATCTTGGAGAACTATATTCGCAAGATCTTTTGTACTACAAACAAACTGAGAGAAGGCTAGATATCTGATGAACTGTCTAAGGGTAAATTTTCAGCTAAATCAGAGCATGCTACCTCCTCTTAGAGAGAGATATATTTTTGGCGTTGCTGGAAGAGGAATGCTTAGTTTGGCAATATAGAAGAATGAAATGTCCTCAATGTCACTCAACTCAAACAGCTAAAAATGGGCACCGTCGAGGCACGCAGTGCTACAAGTGCAAGCAGTGTGGTCGCCAGTTCCTCGAAGCTTACCG